>CALANM010000239.1 GCA_937926065.1 uncultured Microbacterium sp. | reverse complement strand
TCGTCCCGCACGCGCCGAGGCCGCACCTCGCAGAGCGAGAGCCTCGTGCACCGGTCCGCGCGCGGGTGCGCCTGGGGAGGATCCTGTCGCCGGACGGCGTCAGCTCGGCGAGCCCTTCTGCACCGCGACGAACGTCACGTCCGACGCGATGGGCGACCAGCCCGCGCCGCGCTGACCGTGGAGCGTGCCGTCGGCGTCCAGCACCCGCACGGTGCCCGACTCGTTGCCACCGGCGATCGACACGGCGCCCTCGGGCGCGCGCGTGATCTCCATCGGCCCGCCCACCGGCTGCTCGATCACGACCTGCTGCGCCCCCTCGTCGGCGAGCGCCGCGACGGTCGAGCCGTCGAGCCATGTCAGGCCGAGGCCGGTCCCGTCCCCCGGGAGCGGACCCAGCTCCACCGGCTCGCTCAGGCGCTGGGGGGTGCCGGCCTGGTCACGGACGATGCCCGCCACGACGATCCGCGAGCGGCCGCTGTCGCGGACGATCGCGGCGACGCGCGTGCCGTCACGCGAGACCCGCATCGCGTCGACGGCCGTCGCACCGGGCCAGGCTCCGGCGATGTCGTACTGCGTGCCGTCGAGCCCGAACGCCCGGACGTCCGTCGGCGACCCCGACGGCACCGAGTACACGAATCCGCTCGCGTCGATCGTGGGGTCGATGAGTCCGGCGCGCTCGTCGAGAATCTGCGAGGATCCGTCCGCGCGCACCCGCCGCACGTCGCCGGCAGTCGTGCGGACGGCGGCGTTGACTCGCTCCGCGTCGACCTCGGCGGCCACGGCACCCGCCTCGACGACGGCGTCGCTCAAACCGGGGATCGTGTCGAGCACGTCGCCGGCGAGGAAGCCGAACGTCCCCCCCGACAGCACGAGCGACCGCGACTCGATGCGCGTGTCGGCCACCTCGACGGCCGTCGCCTCGAGCAGCTGCCCGTCGACGAGCATGTCGACCCCCTGCACACGCGCCGTCTCGAGGCTCCGCTCGAGCTGCGCCTGCATGCGGTCGAGGGTGATCTGCTCGAGCTCGCGTGCGGCCGGCCGCAGCGACACCTGCGCGATCTGGGACCGCACCGGCACGGACGGCCCGACAAGCCCTGCTCCCTCGGTGAACGCCGTCACGACCGAGCCGGCCAGCCAGGGGCTGGGCTGCCCGCTCACGAGCGCCTGCGCGATGCGCGTCGCCGCGTTCTCGACGGCGAACCACCGCTGGTCGGGAACGAGGTAGGTCCAGGTGGGGTCGAAGTACATGAGCGCGTAGCTGCGGAACACCGAGGCGAACCGGCTGCGATCGAGCACGATGCCGTCGGGTGCGTCGGCGATCCGCCACTCGCCGTCGACCTTCTCAAGCCGGTAGGCGAGGGTCGTGGGGCCCGCGTCGACGACACTGTAGGCGCCGGTCGCGTCGACCGATGCCTCGGGCACGATCTCGACGGTGATCTGCCCCTCCGACGGCTCGGCCATCGTGCGCTGGTCCGGTGCGTAGACCGTGACGCCGGCGGCAGGCTGCCACCGCGCGGCGAAATCCTCGGTGAGGAACAGCCGGGCCGTCCCCCAGTCGTTTCGCGGTCCCGTCGCGGCGGCGATGAAGCCGTCGACGATCTGCTGCGGCGACATCCCGGGGGCCGGGTCAGCGGGGTTGAAGAACACCGTCGGATCCTCGGCGGCATCGGCGACGGCGCGTCCCATCTTGACGGGGCCGCTCGTGGGAAGGCCCGCGCACGCGGTGAGGGCGACGGCGAGCGCGGCGGCGGCCAGCGCGGTCGCGGCGCGCGCGAGGCGGGGATGCCGTGAGCGGATCATGAGCGCCTCCCCGAGCTCTTCGAGATGTCTATGGGCTGAGTGAGCCCGAGGTCGTCGAGCGGTGTGCCGTCGTCTCCCGGGTCGAGCGGGATGGGCGAGGACCCGTCGAGCGGCGCAGAGCCGCGCGGGAGCGTGAGCACGAAGTTCGTGCCGTGGCCGGGCTCCGACCAGACGGCGAGCGTGCCGCCGTGCAGTCGCGCGTCGCCGAGCGCGATCGAGAGCCCGAGCCCGGTGCCGCCGATCGTGCGCTTGCGCGACGGGTCCGCCCGCCAGAACCGGTCGAAGACGCGTTCCATGTCTTCGGGGCGCATGCCCATGCCGAAGTCGCGCACGCCCACGGCGACCGAGCGCTGGTCGCTGTCGACGGTGACCACGATGGGTCGGCCCTCGCCATGCTCGATCGCGTTGCCGAGCAGGTTGCGGACGATGCGCCGCACCCGGCGCGGGTCCATCTCGACGGGCGAGTAGCCGCCGGGAGCGACGACGCGCACGTCGGTGCCGTGCTGCTCGGCGAGCTGCTGCATCGAGGCGACGACGTCTTCGGCGAGATGCGCGAGGCTCGTGGGCTCCTTCTCGAGCTGCACGGAGCCGGCGTCGTACCGGCTGATCTCGAGGAGGTCGGTGAGGAGCGTCTCGAAGCGCTCCACCTGTGCGTGCAGCAGCTCGGCGGCCCGCGCTGTGGTCGGGTCGAACTCCGCCCGCTGATCATTGAGCATGTCGGATGCCAGGCGGATCGTCGTGAGAGGCGTGCGCAGCTCGTGCGAGACGTCGGAGACGAACCGCTGCTGGACGAGCGACAGATCGGCGAGCTCCTTGATCTGGCTCTCGATGCTGTCGGCCATCGCGTTGAACGACCTGCCGAGAGTGGCGAACTCGTCCTCGCCATGCACCGGGAGGCGCACAGCGAGATCGCCGGCGGCGAGCTTCGCGCTCGTCTCGGCCGCCTGCGCGATGGGGACCGTCACCGAGCGCAGCACGAACCACGCGATCGCGCCGATCAGCACGACGAGCACGAAGCCGACGCCCCACAGGGTGACCTGCACGAACCGCAGCGTCTCGGCTTCAGCCGCGAGGTCGTACGCGAAGTAGAGCTCGTAGCCGCCCGCCTCGGGGAGCACGATCTGCTGGCCGATCACGACGCCCGGCACGACACGATCGTCGTCGCTGGGCAGCGCGACCGACTGCCACGACTGACGGGTGCCGTCGGCGGCGACCGCGGCCCGCAGCTCCTTCGACAGGAACGAGGCCGTGAGGCCCCCGGCATCCAGGTCCTGCGGCGCGACCGACGACGGTTCGTCGGACAGGCGGAACATCGCGTACATATCGGTGCCCGCCTGCCGGAACTGCGTCGACTGCACCTCGCGCATGAGGCTCTCCAGCGCCGCCCGACTGCCCTCGACCTCGGCGGCGTCGAACGTCGTCTGGGCCGCGGCGGTCGCCCGCTGCGCCGACTCCTGCACCTGCTGCACGCGCGACTCGAAGAGGTCGTTCTGGATCGCGAGCGCCATCCACACGAGCGCCACGAGAATGGTCAGCGCCGTGAGGCCGAGCGTGACGGCGAGCGTGCGGAAGCGCAGCGACCGGCGCCACGCGTGCACGATCGTGTCAGGCCATGCCCGCCAGTCACGCCACGACGGCACCGCCGCCGTCCGTGCCGACCCGGTCGCCGATGCCACGGGCGCCTCGCTAGACGGCGGCACCGGCGCGGTAGCCGACGCCCCGCACCGTCGTCACGATCTTGGGGTTGTCGGGGTCGAGCTCGACCTTCGCGCGCAGGCGCTGCACGTGCACGTTCACGAGACGGGTGTCGGCCTTGTAGTGGTATCCCCAGACCTGCTCGAGCAGCGCCTCGCGAGAGAAGACCTGCTGCGGCTTCGAGGCGAGCGCGACCAGCAGCTCGAACTCGAGCGGCGTCAACGCGATGATCGCGTCGCCGCGGCGCACCTCGTGGGCGGCGACGTCCACCGTGAGGTCTCCGATGCGCAGCGTCTCGGACGAGGGCGCGGACGCCGGGCGCAGGCGCGTGCGGATGCGAGCGACCAGCTCCTTCGGGTTGAAGGGCTTGACGATGTAGTCGTCGGCGCCGGACTCGAGACCCCTGACCACGTCGGCGGTGTCGGTTCGGGCGGTGAGCATGATGATCGGTACGCCCGACTCGGTGCGAATGCGGGTGCAGATCTCGATCCCGTCCACTCCCGGCAGCATCAGGTCGAGCAGCACGAGGTCGGGCCGCTCCTGGCGCCAGACGTCGACGGCGGCGGCGCCGTCTGCGCAGAAGACGGGCTCGAAGCCCTCCGTCCGCAGCACGATGCCGATCATCTCTGCCAGAGCGGTGTCGTCGTCGACGACGAGGATGCGGGAAGCCATCTGACCCATTCGTCCTTCGGGTTCGGCGGTTGCCGTCGCGCGCCGGGGTGAGTGCGCTGACAGACACAGTATCGGACGGGTCCGGCAACGGGGCGGCGATGTGCCGGCGCTCAGGCGACGTGAAGCGCACGTCCATCCGACTCGCGGCGAGCCCGTGCCGGATCGGCGGCGCGCGCGCACGCTCTGTGCACGAGCGCCGGACGGGAGCAGAATCACCTCCAGCAGATCAGCTCACCGAAAGGACCTGCCATGAGCCCTGATCCCCGATCCGAAAGCCCTGATCCTGTGCCGGATTCGCCTGACACGCCAACGCCGCTCGACCACACGCCGCCGGCATCCGGCCCCTCGACGGGAGTCATCCTGCTGGCGGAGGCGGCCGGCACGTTCCTGCTCGTGTTCGGGTCGATCGGCACCGCCCTGTTCGCCGCCGACTTCGGCACCGGCGACAACGGCACGTCGCTCGGCGTGGGCTTCGTGGGCGTCGCGCTCGCCTTCGGCCTCACGATCGTCGCGGGCGCGTACGCGTGGGGCCCGATCTCCGGCGGGCACTTCAATCCCGCCGTGACGCTGGGCCTCGCCGCGGCCGGACGCTTCCCCTGGCGCGACGTGCTCGGCTACATCGTGGCGCAGATCGTGGGCGGAGCGGTCGGCACGAGCCTGCTCGTGCTCATCGGCCTGTTCGGACCCGACGGCTGGCTGAGCTCGCGGCAGTCCGCAGGCTTCGCGAGCAACGGGTTCGGAGAGCACTCCCCCGGCGGGTTCGGCCTCGGGGCGGCCGTGACGGCCGAGATCCTCTTCACGGGCATCTTCGTGCTCGTCATCCTCGGGGTGACGCACGCGACCCGCGGCACGAAGCTCGCCGGTCTCGTCATCGGCCTCACGCTCACCCTCATCCACCTCGCGTCGATCCCGATCGACAACACGTCGGTCAACCCTGCCCGCTCGATCGCGACCGCACTGTACGGCGGCGCCGATGCGCTGCTGCAGCTGTGGGTGTTCATCGTGTTCCCGATCGTCGGCGCGCTGCTGGCCGGTTTCGCCCACCGGGCGCTGTTCGACGGCAGGAGCGTTGGGCTCCCGGCATCCGTCTGACGCCTCCACCGGACACATGGAAGGCCCGCTCCCCGAAAGAGAGCGGGCCTTCTGCGCGTATGCCTCTTACGCGTGCAGGTCGAAGCGGTCGAGCTCGGTCACACGACCCCAGGCGGCTGCGAAGTCGCGCACGAACTTCTCCGTCGCGTCGTCCGAGGCGTACACCTCGGCGAGCGCCCGCAGCTCGGAGTTCGAGCCGAACACCAGGTCGACGCGCGTGCCGACGCCCACGGGCTGACCCGAGCCGTCCTTGGTTCCGGCGAAGGCGTGCGAGCCCGGGTCGAGCGGCTTCCACGTCGTGCCCAGGTCGAGCAGGTTCACGAAGAAGTCGTTCGTGAGCACGCCCGGGCGGTCGGTGAACACGCCGTACGACGAGCCGTCCCAGTTGGCGCCGAGGACGCGCAGACCGCCGACGAGGACCGTCATCTCGGGCGCGCTCAGCGTGAGCAGGTTGGCCTTGTCGATCAGCAGGTGCTCGGCGGGCAGGCCCGACGCCAGGGCGACCGGTCCGAGGTAGTTGCGGAAGCCGTCGGCGGCCGGCTCGAGGTACGAGAACGACTCGACGTCGGTCTGCTCGGCCGTCGCGTCGGTGCGGCCCGGACGGAAGGTCACCTCGACCTCGACGCCCGCGTCCTTCGCGGCCTTCTCGACGGCCGCGTTGCCGGCCAGGACGATGAGGTCGGCCAGCGACACCTTCTTGCCGCCCGTCGCGGTGGCGTCGAAGTCGGCCTTGATGCCGCCGAGGACGCCGAGCACCTTGTGGAGCTGCTCGGGGCTGTTGACCTCCCAGTCCTTCTGCGGGGCGAGGCGGATGCGGGCGCCGTTGACGCCACCGCGCTTGTCGCTGCCGCGG
>CALANM010000238.1 GCA_937926065.1 uncultured Microbacterium sp. | reverse complement strand
TCTTGATGTTCTCGGGGCCGACGAGGGCGCCCGCACCGTAGCCCAGCACGAGCGTGAGCAGATAGAACAGCCCGATCAGCCAGAGCGCCGCACGATGGACGCGAAGATTTCGTTCACCGACCCGCCTCCTGCGCTTCGAGTTCAGCGCGGATCTCCGCCGATGCCGGGTCGAGCCGGTGATTGGCGTACCAGACGTACCACATGGTGATCGCGAACGTCGTGACGAACTGGCCCAGGCCCAGCAGCAGGCCGATCGTGATGGAGCCCGAGACTCTCGTCGACATGAAGTCGACGGCGAACGACGACAGCAGGACGTACGCCAGGTACCAGACGACGAAGACGAGGGTCAGAGGCCATACGAAACTGCGATGCCTTCGTTTGAGTTCTCGGAAAGGAGCGGAGTTCTCGACCTCGACATAATCAATGACTGTCGAGGGTGATGCGGGAAGCGGACATGGATTTCCTTTCCCTCAAGAACCGTCATGCTTTTGACGGCCCTTCGCCAGTCGCCGGTGACTGGCGAGGTGTAGCCTCGACGGTAGAAGAACGGATGACACGGTCGTCACCCCCGGGAGTAGGTATCAACCGATGTCGCTGACAGCTTCTGCTACTGACGCAGATCTCTTGTCCCAGGCGGTCGCGACGCTCGCGCAGCGCACTCACATGCCGATCGCCTTCGGCGGCTATGAGCTCAACGACTCGATTCACGTGAGCAGCGTCGTCGGCCATAGAACGCCGAACATCCCCGGCCTCGTCATCCGACCTGGCCGCGGGCTCGGCGGTCGCGCCATGATCGAGCGCCGACCGCGGCTCACGATCGACTACGGCTCATCTCGGCAGATCACGCACGACTACGACGCCGCGATCCTCGGGGAAGGCATCTCCACCCTCTTCTCTGTTCCCCTCATCGTCGGGGGGCGTACGCGCGGCCTTCTGTACTGCGGCACGCCCATGCAGACGCCGATCGGCGACAACGTCGCACGCAGCGCCATGTCGGTGGCGCACGAGCTCTCCACCGAGCTCCGCGTCCGCGAAGAGGTGCAGCGCCGAATCGCGCAGCTCCTCCCCACGGCCGACGAACGCGGCCCGTCGATGGCGCCCGCCACCCGCGAGCAGCTGCGTGAGTCGTACGCCGAGCTGCGCTCGATCGCCGCCGATATCGAAGACGACGCCATCCGTGACCGGCTGGCCACCCTGCAGACCCGCCTGGCGACGCTGTCACGCGAAGACGCCGACCCGTTCGAGCCGCTCGACGTGCGTCTGTCGCCGCGCGAGATCGACGTGCTCGCCTGCGCTGCGCTCGGATCGACCAACGGCGAGATCGCGGCGACGCTGCAGTTGCGCGAGGGCACCGTCAAGTCGTACCTGCAGGCGGCGATGTCGAAGCTCGGCGCCTCGACGCGTCACGCCGCGGTCGCGCGCGCTCGTCGCGCCGGCCTCCTCCCCTGACGCCCTGCACGGCATCCGATCACAGAGCGTCGTCTCCTCCACACCCTGTGGATTCGCTCTGTCGTCGCACCTCGGCGCTGGATAGGCTCGCACCATGGCCCGCAGAATCGTGCATCAGCTCGTCGACGACCTCGACGGCACCGTGATGGAGATCGGATCCGGCGAGACCGTCCTGTTCTCACTCGACGGCACCGCATACGAGATCGACCTCACCGACGAGAACGCCGCAGCGCTCCGCTCGGCGCTCGCGCCGTACATCGCGGCGGCACGGTCGGTGTCGACGCGCACGGCATCCGCCTCGCGCTCCTCGGGCGGCGGACGTGCCGCGGGCTCCGGCGGATCGACCGGACGTCGCCAGCGCCGCGCCGGCCAGCGCGACTACGGCCCTGTGCGTGAGTGGGCCGCAAAGAACGGTTACACGCTCTCCGAGCGGGGCCGCGTTCCCGCCTCCGTGCTCGAGGCATACGACGCCGCCCACTGACCGCCACGCGGCCTTTGCAGTGTCAACCCCCTCGGGATGACGCGGGGCGGCCCTTAGCGTCGGTGTCATGACCGAGCCGACCGTCGCCGACCTCACCGCCCTCGCCCTCAACTGCACCCTCACGCCCTCCCCCGACGCATCCAGCACCGAACTCCTGCTGGCGCAGGTGATGACCGCGCTGGCGAGCCACGGAGTGACGGGCGACATCGTGCGCGTCGTCGACTTCGATGTGCGCCCGGGCGTGCAGACCGACATGGGCGGCGGCGACGAGTGGCCGTCGATCCGGGAGCGCGTGCTCGCGAGCGACATCGTCATCGTCGGAACGCCCATCTGGATGGGCCACATGTCGAGCATCGCTCAGCGCGTGCTCGAGCGACTCGACGCCGAGCTCTCCGAGACGGACGACGCGGGGCGCCCGATCCTGTTCGACAAGGTCGCCGCCGTCGCCGTCGTCGGCAATGAAGACGGCGCCCATCACGCGACCGCTGATCTCTATCAGGGGCTCGTCGACGTCGGATTCACCATCGCAGGCCAGGCGGGCACGTACTGGAACGGCGAGGCGATGCACACGACCGACTACAAGGATCTCGGCGAGACACCGGAAGAAGTCGCATCGGCCACCGAGACTCTCGCGCGTACGACCGCACACCTCGCGCGGGCGCTCAAAGCGCGCCCCTACCCGGCGGAGTGAGCGGAAGACCCACGGCTCAGCTGTCGCCGCCGGCGGGCAGCTCGCGCGCGACGAAGACGTGGACCTCGTCGCCGACGAGCATGAAGCGCAGCGCCGTGATGTCGCCGAGCTGCTCACGCACCTCCGCCGACAGGTAGCCGGCGACTGCGGGAATGTCGACGACCGCCCCGAATGCCTCGGGCGAGCAGGTGCCGCGCGTGTTGTTGCTCTGCGTCCGCGTCGGCGACGGACCGACCAGCAGACAGCGCTCGCCGGGCATGTACTCGAGTGTGCCGGCTGACACCTCGATGCCGAGGAAGTCCTCGAACTGCACCGGGTCGGAGTCCGGGTCGAACAGCTGCGGGTCGGGCTCGCGGTCCGACGGACTCAGCACGGCGTACGGCCGGTCGGCGATGCCCGCTCCGATCAGCGTCGCGGGCACCGCGATGACCGCGCCGACGAGAGCGCTCGCGGCGCATGCCAGCAGCACCCGGCGTCGGGGCGTGCGTGACGATGCGGCGGGTGGGGGCTCAGGGCTGTCGGAGACGATGTGAGCGGGAGAGGGGTCGGGCGTGGGCTGCTGCGGCGTGATGCGCGTCGCGGGTGGCGGCGGCGGGGTCGCCATCGGACTCTTCGCCACCGGAAGCGGCGGCATCGGCGGCGTCCGCAGCCGATGCGCGTGCTCCTGTTCTTCGAGTTCGCGCAGGCGTGCAAGCGCGGCCGCATCGTCGTGGATGTCGGCATCCGGGCCATAGGCTCGCGCACGCAGCGCGCCCAGCTCATCGTCCAGGCTGTCCCCCATGCGTCCACTCTGCCATCGACCGGGCGGGGTGACGCGGTGTGCTCACTCGTACGTGTCGGTCCACGAGGCGATGTCGACGCCGTGGTTGTCGGGAGAGGCGAGAGACCACCACATCGGGGCGTGGGAGTCGTCGACGAGGCGGCCGCCGGCGGCGAGCGCAGCATCCACCCGTGACCGTGCCTGATCGGCGGGCACGAAGACGTCGAAGTGCGTGCGCCCGCGGCGCGGTGAGTCGCCCGTGATCGGGTTGAACGCGAGCTGCGGGCCGCGGCGCAGCGGGTCGACGGCATCCGAGTCGCCGAAGGCTTCGTAGCCGAGCGCGGCGAGGAAGAACGGCCGGACGTCGGCGGTGGAATGTTCCGCGACGTACATGCCGATTGCCTGCGCGCGGGCCGGGTCGGGCACGAGGCGCAGCTCGGCGGCGGCCTGCGAGACGACGGCGGCGAACTCGCGCGCGGCGGCGACGATGCCCTCGGGGTTGCGATATGGCACCCGCACGACCACTCCCTCCGGCCTCACGTCGATGTCGGGGTTCACCCCGAATCTGTCGGCGGCCGCGACGATCGTGACTGACC
>CALANM010000237.1 GCA_937926065.1 uncultured Microbacterium sp. | reverse complement strand
GGTCAGCCGAGTTCGTCGACGAGGCGGTCGGCGAGCCCCGTGTAGCTGGCGGGAGTGAGGGCGAGCAGACGCTGCTTCGCCTCCTCGCCGATGTCGAGGCCGCGCACGAACTCTGCCAGCTCGGTGCCTCCGACGCGGCGCCCGCGGGTGAGCTCCTTCAGAAGCGCGTACGGGTCGGTGATCTGCGAGCGGCCCGCGACGATCTCGGCGCGCACGACGGTCTGGATCGCCTCGGCGAGCACCTCCCAGTTCGCGTCGAGGTCGGCCAGGAGAACGTCGCGGGAGAGCGAGATCTCGGTGAGGCCGCGCTGCAGGTTGTCGAGCGCGAGCAGCGAGTGGCCGAAGGCGACGCCGATGTTGCGCTGCGTGGTCGAGTCGGTGAGGTCGCGCTGCATGCGCGACGTCACGAGCGTCGAGGCGAGGGTCGTGAGCAGTCCGCCCGAGATCTCGAGGTTCGCCTCCGCGTTCTCGAAGCGGATGGGGTTGATCTTGTGCGGCATCGTCGAGGACCCGGTGGCACCGGCGACGGGGATCTGGGCGAAGAAGCCCATCGAGATGTAGGTCCAGATGTCGGTGGCGAGGTTGTGGAGGATGCCACCGGCGTGACGCACGCGGTCGTACAGCTCGACCTGCCAGTCGTGCGACTCGATCTGGGTGGTCAGCACGTTGAAGTCGATGCCGAGGCCTTCGATGAACGAGCGCGACAGCTCGGGCCAGTCGACCTCGGGGGCCGCCGAGAGGTGGGCCGACCAGGTGCCGGTCGCTCCCGAGAACTTGGCGAGGTACTCGCCGCCCTCGATCTGCTTCGCGACGCGCTCGAGACGCCACGCGAACACGGCGAGCTCCTTGCCCATCGTCGAGGGCGTCGCCGGCTGGCCGTGCGTGCGCGAGAGCATCGAGGCGTCCCGGTGCTCGCGCGCCAGGTCGGACAGGGCGCCGATGACGGCGCGCAGCTTGGGCAGCCACACGTGCTCGACCGCGCGCTTGACCGTCAGCGCGTACGAAGCAGAGTTGATGTCCTCACTCGTGCAGGCGAAGTGGGCGAGCTCGGCGATGTGATCGAGACCGAGGGATGCCAGGCGGTCGCGCACCAGATACTCGACGGCCTTCACGTCGTGGCGGGTGACCGCCTCCTTCTCGGCGAGCCAGTCGATCTCGGCCTGGCCGAAGTCGCGGTACAGCGCCCGGAAGGCCTCTTTCTGCTCGTCGGCCAGGGGAGCGGAGCCGAACAGCGAACGGTCGGTGAGGGCGATGATCCACTCGACCTCCACCTCGACGCGGGCGCGGTTGAGCCCGGCCTCCGAGAGATAGTCGCTCAATCCGGCGACCGCGGTGCGGTAGCGGCCGTCGAGCGGGCTGAGGGGCTGGGGAGGCAGAGAGTTCACGAGGCTCCGATCGGTGAAGAACGGGCGCTCAGGACGTCGGGCGGATAGCGGGTTCAAGCTGCCGGAAGAGCGCCCGGCTCGCACTCTCGATCATACCGAGCACCTCATCGAACATCTGCGGGCCCGCGTAGTAGGGGTCGGGGACGTCGAGGTTCCCGCCCGCGGCCGGATCGAACGACAGGAGAAGCGCGAGCTTGTCGGTGTCGGCGGGCGTGCGCGCCCATCCGGCGAGGATGCGCTCGTGCGACCTGTCGAGGGCGACCACGAGGTCGTAGAGGTCGAAGTCCCCGGGGGTGAACTGACGTGCGCGGTGGCGTGAGCCGTCGTAGCCGCGCCCGGCGAGGGCGGCCAGGGTGCGGCTGTCCGCCCGCTCTCCCACGTGCCAGTCACCGGTGCCCGCGCTGGCCGACACCACACGGTCACCGAGCCCGGACTGCTCGGCGAACCAGCGGAACACGACTTCGGCCATGGGCGAGCGACAGATGTTGCCCGTGCAGACGAAGACCACCCTGAAGGGGTCGTCTCGGGTAGCCACGTCCCTATTTTGGTGCGATTCGGCCGTTCCTGCACATGTCGCGCAACGTCTGACCGCTCCACGAAGCGCCCTCGACGGGCCGGCGGCCGCGTCTCCAGCGTCCAGCATCGATCTCGATGAGAGAGACGGATGCCACGGGCGACGCCCGCGCCATGCTTCGGCGCGCGAGCGACGGGTTGCGCGACGTGCGGCTGCGCGCCCCGGCACTCGCGGCCGCGGTGGCATGGCGATCACCGGCGGCCGCGGAGTTCGGCAAGGCGCTCGACGAGTGGGTGCGGCTGCTCGACAGCCTGGGCGAGCAGATCGGCCAGTGGGACGACGAGCTCTCGCGCGCGACGCGGCAGCGCGGCGGGCTCGAGGGAAGGTGAGCGATGACATCGAGATCCGGTCGGGAGGGGCGATCGCCGTCGACACCTCCTCGCTGCGGCACGTGGCGGCGGTCGTCGCGCAGCTCGCCGACGACTGCGGCGACGCTGACGGGTGGCTCCGGCGCGCCCAGCAGGCTGCGATGGCGGCGGCGCTTCCGTCGCCGTTTCCGGTCGTCCGGCTCGATCACGCCGCAGCGCGGGCGCGCGACCTCGCGTCGTCTTTGCGGCGGCGGGCCGAGGTGTACGAGGAGGTCGAGCGTGCGGTGGGGGTTCTCTTCACCGACGGTCGAGCCGCAGCTGTCACGGGGGAGGCACGCAAGCTTCTCGATCAGTGGCGTGCCGGCCGCCACGCGGAGGTCGAGCATCAGCTCCTCGGAGCGGTGGCGCCGCTGTGGAGGCTTCAGCTCGCGCTGTCCACGATGCTCTACGGGGTTCGCGCCGTCGGGCTCGGCGTCATCCCGCGCACCGCTCCGCCCCTGGCCGGAGACGCGCCGCCGGTCGAGGTCTCGGAGCTCTCCCGCGGCCCGGCCACCCCGCCCGCCAGCCTCCGTGACCTCGCGAGCCGCATCCCCGGGGCCGATGGCTCGCGCGTGCGCATCGAGACCTACGCAGGCTCCGGCCGCGATCCGCACCACGTCGTGTACATCGCGGGCACGCAGAGCTGGGAGCCCGTCACCGACGACCCGTGGGACATGACCTCCAACCTGCAGCTGTACGCGAGGAGAATGTCGGCGTCGTACGCCGCCGTCGAACGCGCGCTCTTCGAGGCCGGCGTGCGCGAGGGCGACGCGGTGCATATCGTCGGCCACTCGCAGGGCGGCATGCTCGCGACGCATCTGGCCCGCCAGGGCGCCTACGACGTGCGCAGTCTCGTCACTTTCGCGAGTCCCGTGCAGGCGGAGCTCCCCGAAGACGTCCTGCAGGTGACCCTCCGTCACGCCGACGACGCCGTCGCCGCGCTCGCCGCGGGCGGTTCGCCGGCGGTCGCCGGGTCTCCCGGGAGCTTCATCGTCGAGCGCGTCGCGGATCCCCGGCCGCGCCCGGGCGACCTGCGGATGGAGGTGCACCAGATGGACGCCTACCTCGGCACGGCGAAGCTGGCCGATGAGAGCGGCGATCCCCGCGTCGGCGAGTTCCATCGGCGGCTGGGCGCGCTGAGCGCGGGCGCGGCGGGCGCTGCGACCGCCGTCGTCTACGGAGCCCGGCGCGAGACCGTGTCGCGGCCCTTCGCGCCAGGGTCGGGGAGGAGCCCTCGGGTCAGCGCCGCTTCTTCAGCTGCGGGCGCAGGATGATGCCGAACAGCCAGTTGAGGACCGAGATGACCAGGGCGGCCACGACGCCGAGCCAGAAGTCCTCCACGCGAAGACCCCACGACCACGACTGCGTCAGCCAGGCTGTGATCCACAGGAGCAGGCCGTTGATCACGAGCGAGATCAGACCGAGCGTCAGGATGTACAGCGGGAACGCGACGATCTTGATGATCGTGCCGATGATGGTGTTCACGATCGCGAACAGCGCGGCCACCGCGAGCAGCGTCAGCACGAGCTGCAGCGTCTCGCCGGGGGCGAAGGCGATGACATCGACGCGCAGCGGCTCGATCAGGGTGACCACCCAGATCGCGAACGCGTTGATGACGACGCGGATGAGGAATCTCATAGTCGGTCAGTCTTCCACGAGTGCGGTCTTCGAGGGAACCGGCACCGTCACACCCCCGCGTGCACGGGCCGTCGCGTCCGTAGACTCGTCGGGTGACCGAATCTCCCGTGCGCATCCGTCCCGAGATCGCCGCGCTGCCCGCCTACAAGCAGGGCCGGCAGGCCGGCGCCGACGCGTTCAAGCTCTCGAGCAACGAGAACCCCTTCGACCCGCTGCCGAGCGTCGTCGAGGTCCTCCAGCGCACGACGGCGGTCAACCGCTACCCCGACGCGTCGTCGCCGCGCCTGCGACAGCGACTCGCCGACCGGTTCGGCGTCACGCCCGAGTCCGTGCACATCGCGGCCGGATCCGTGTCGATCCTGTTCCAGCTCGCGCAGGCCACCAGCGCGCCCGGCGACGAGATCGTCTTCTCCTGGCGCTCGTTCGAGGCCTACCCGGGCGTCGCCGTCGTCCCCGGTGCGACGGCCGTCATGGTGCCCAACACGGCCGACGGCCGGCACGACCTCCCCGCGATGGCGGCGGCGGTCACGGAGCGCACGCGCATGGTCATCGTCTGCAGCCCGAACAACCCGACGGGCCCCATCGTCACGCAGCGCGAGTTCGACGAGTTCGTCGACGCCGTGCCCAGCGACGTCCTCGTCGTGCTCGACGAGGCGTACATCGAGTTCGTGACCGACCCGGATGCCGTCGACGGACGCCGGGTCCTCGCGGCCGGTCGCGACAACGTGGTGATCCTGCGCACGTTCTCGAAGGCCTACGGACTCGCGGGGCTGCGCGTCGGATACGCCATCGGCCACCCTCGCGTCCTCGACGCGGCCCGCTCGACCGGCATCCCGCTGTCGGTCACGGCCGCGGCCGAAGAGGGCGCCCTCGCGAGCCTCGACGCCGAGGAGGAGCTCCTGGCGCGCGTGCGCGTGCTCACCGAACGTCGCGACCGGCTCGCCGCGCGCCTGCGCGAGGCCGGCTGGGACGTGCCGCAGGCGCAGGGCAACTTCGTGTGGCTGCCGGCGGGTGAGCGTACGCTCGAGATCGCCGCGGCATTCGAAGCGGCCGACCTGATCGTGCGGCCGTTCGCGGGCGACGGGCTGCGCATCTCCGTGGGCGAAGAGGAGTCGCTCGACCGGGTCGTCGCTGTGGCGGCATCCGTTCTGTCCTGAGCCTCGGCACCACGAGCTCCCGTCCGTCCGGATCGAGCGCGTTTCGATCCGGTGCCCTGGCGTGTCCTCGCCCGCGAGAGCATCCCGCACCACGCCTCCAGGAGGAATCCCCCATGACCACCCTGAAGCTTCGCGACCGCCTCGACCGGATCGTGCTCTACCAGGTGTACCCGCAGAGCTTCGCCGACGGAGACGGCGACGGCATGGGCGACCTCGACGGCCTCGCCGCTCGCCTCGACTATCTCGCCTGGCTCGGCGTCGATGCGGTGTGGGTCAACCCCTGCTTCGTGTCGCCCATGCGCGACGCCGGCTACGACGTGGCCGACTTCCTCCACATCGACCCGCGCTACGGCGGCGATGACGCACTCGACCGGCTCGTCACCGCAGCCGATGCTCGCGGAATCGCCGTGCTGCTCGACCTCGTCGCCGGTCACACGTCAGATCAGCACCCCTGGTTCCGCGCGTCGGCTGACGACCCCGCCGACGACCGCTACGTCTGGAGCCCCGAGCCCGCCGAGGGCTTCGTGCCGGGCCCGGGCACGCGCGGTCAGTGGTACAAGCCCAACTTCTTCGACTTCCAGCCGGCGCTGAACTTCGGCTACGCCCGCCAAGATCCCGCGGAGCCGTGGCGCCAGCCCGTCGACGCCGACGGACCGCGTCGCAATCGCGACGCCCTGGTCGAGATCATCTCCCACTGGTACGACCGCGGCGTGCAGGGCTTCCGCGTCGACATGGCCGCCTCTCTCGTGAAGGACGATCCGGGCCACGTCGAGACCGGTCGCCTGTGGGCAGAGGTCCGCTCGCGCCTCGACGCGCGGCATCCGGGCAACATCCTCATCTCGGAATGGGGCGATCCGCAGCGCGCCGTGCCCGCCGGCTTCGACGTCGACTTCTTCCTCCAGTTCGGCGGCGACGACGACGGCAAGCCCCTCAAGACGCTCTGGAACAACGGCGCCGGGACGATCTACGACGAGTGGGAGCCGCAGACCGCATGGGCGGATGCCACCGGCGCCGGAGACGCGGCGTACTTCGTCGATGCGTGGCGCCGGGCCTCCGAGGCGATCGCTGCCGCAGGCTCGACCGGCCTCACGGGCCTGCCCACCGCGAACCACGACTTCACGCGACTGGTCGCCGGCGACCGCACCGCCGACCAGGTGCGTCCGGCGCTGATGCTGGCCCTCACCTGGCCGTCACTGCCGTCGATCTACTACGGCGATGAGATTGGCATGCGCTATGTGCCGGGGCTGCCGTCGCTCGAAGGCTCGGCGCTCGGGCCCAAGTACGAGCGCGCCGGATCGCGCACGCCCATGCAGTGGGGCGATCTTCCTGCCGGAGCCGCCCCTGCCGCGCCGTCGCGCTACCTTCCCGAAGATCCCGATCCGCTGCGGCCGACGGTGGCCGACCAGCTCGACCACCCCGACTCGCTCCTCCGGTTCGTGCGGGCGGCGATCGCGCTGCGCCACGACCCGCGCCTGTCGGCCCGCGCGCCGCTCGAGGTCGTGTCGACCGGATCGCCGTTCGTCTTCCGCCGCGGCTCGCTGCTCGTCGCGCTCAACCCGTCGAGCGCGCCCCACGTCGTGCCTCTCGGCGAGGACGCGACGGATGCCGTTGCCCCCGCAATCCTGCTCGGCCACCGTGCCGATCTCACTGTCGACACCGTCGAGCTCGCTGCGTTCGGCTGCGCTGTCGTCGACCTCGAAGGCGCCCAGGTGACCGCCGGTCGCGACTGATGTTGTGCGTGGAGTACCGCGAATTCCGGCATCCGTTGTCGAACTCATGCAGAGACGCGTATGCACAGGGCATTAGCGTGGGAACATGACCCCGCCTGACGACCCTGCCCTCGTGCGCGTCCTGGCGGCGGACGGGACGTTCGCCCCCACCCCCGAAGCGGAGCGCTACCTGCCGCTCATCGACGCGCTCGCCGACTCCGACCTCGAGACCTTCTACCGCGACATGGTGACCGTGCGCGCATTCGACCGCCAGGCGACGAATCTGCAGCGCCAGGGTCAGCTTGCGCTGTGGCCGCCGTCATTCGGGCAGGAAGCGGCGCAGGTCGGCTCTGCGCGCGCCGCCCGCGCGCAGGATCACCTGTTCCCCTCGTACCGCGAGCACGTGGTCTGCACGATCCGCGGCGTCGATCCCGTCGACATCGTGCGGCTCATGCGCGGCCTGACCCACGGCGGCTGGGACCCGACCGACCCCAAGAACGGCAACACGCACATCTACACGCTGGTGCTCGGATCGCAGACGCTGCACGCGGCCGGCTTCGGCATGGGCCTGGTCTTCGACAGGCGCTGCGGCACCGGCGATCCCGAGCGCGACGAAGCGGTGCTCGTGTACTACGGGGACGGATCGTCCAGCCAGGGCGACGTGCACGAGGCGATGGTGTTCGCCGCCAGCTACCGGACGCCGCAGGTCTTC
>CALANM010000236.1 GCA_937926065.1 uncultured Microbacterium sp. | reverse complement strand
AGCCGCCCGGGGTGCTCGCCGAGGTCGTCGCCGCCTACCGCGAGAACGCCGGTCGCGGACCCTGCGTGCTGCAGGTGCACGTCTCCCTCGAGGACACCGAAGCCGAGGCGCTCGCGGTGGCGCGGGAGCAGTGGCGGCAGGTGGGGATCCATGGCGTGTCGATGTGGGACATCGAGCAGCCCGAGGACTTCGACGCGCTCGCAGGCGAGCCGAGTGACGACGACCTGCGTCGGGGCGTGCTGGTGTCGGCTGACGCCGGCGAGCTCGCCGACCGCATCGCGGAGCTGGCGGGCCTGGGATTCGAGCGGGTGTACGTGCACGGGGTGACCGCCGACCAGGCGCGGTTCGTGGCCCGTGCACGCGATGAGCTGCTGCCGGCGCTGCGAGCGCGGCTGTGAGGAGGATGCCATGAAGATCACCGACACGAGCGATCTGTGGTGGAAGACGGCGGTCGTCTACTGCCTCGACGTGGAGACCTACCTCGACTCCGACGGCGACGGCGTCGGCGACTTCGCGGGGCTCGCCCGCCGCATCGACTATCTGGCCGACCTGGGCGTGACGTGTCTGTGGCTCATGCCGTTCTACCCGACGCCTGATCGCGACGACGGCTATGACATCAGCGACTTCTACGGCGTCGACCGGCGACTGGGGAGTCACGGCGATTTCGTCGAGGTCATGCGCACGGCGCGCGACCGGGGGATGCGGGTGATCGTCGACCTGGTCGTCAACCACACGAGCGACCGGCATCCGTGGTTCTTGTCGGCGCGGCGCAGCACGTCGTCGCCGTTCCGCGACTTCTACGTGTGGCGTGACGAGCCGCCCGCCAAGCAGCAGCCGACCGTCTTCCCCGGGGAGGAGGCGAGCGTGTGGGAGCTCGACGAGAAGTCCGGCCAGTACTTCCAGCACGTCTTCTACCGACACCAGCCTGACCTCAATATCGGGAACCCACGGGTGCGCGACGAGATCGCGAAGGTCATCGGATTCTGGCTGGCGCTGGGTGTGAACGGCTTCCGCATCGACGCCGTGCCGTTTCTCATCGAGCCGCCGTCGGGCGTCGACATCGGAGACCCGCACGAGCTGCTGCGCGACCTGAAGCGGTTCCTGCAGCGGCGCTCGGGGTCGGCGGCGCTCCTGGGCGAGGTGAACCTGCCGTTCGAGGAGCAGCTGGCCTACTTCGGAGGCGAGCGCGGAGGCGAGCTCGATCTGCAGTTCGATTTCGTGTCGATGCAGGCTCTCTACCTGTCGCTCGCCCGCAACGACCCTGCCCCTCTCATCACGGCGCTCACGTCGCGTCCTGCGATCCCGCCGGAGACGACGTGGGCGAACTTCGTGCGCAACCACGACGAGCTGACCCTCGACAAGCTGAGCGACGACGAGAAGCAGGAGGTCTTCGACGCGTTCGGTCCGAAGGAGTCGCAGCAGGTGTACGGCCGTGGCATCACCCGCAGGCTTCCGCCGATGCTCGCGGGCGACCCTCGACGTGTGCGCATGGTCTACAGCCTGATGTTCTCGCTCCCGGGAACGCCGGTGCTGTTCTACGGCGAGGAGATCGGCATGGGGGAGAACCCGGATGCCGAGGGCCGCGCCGCCGTGCGGACGCCGATGCAGTGGAGCGACGGCAAGAACGGAGGGTTCTCGACGGCGGCGCCGAGCCGGCTGGTGGCGGCGCTGCCGAGCGACGGGTATGCGCCCGCGCACGTCAACGTGCAGCAGCAGCGCAGCGACGACGGCTCGCTCCTGAAGTACATCCAACGGCTCATCGGGCGCTACCGCACGGCGCCCGAGATCGGGTGGGGGAGCCTCGAGATCCTCGACAGCGATGCCGAAGGGGTGCTCGCCCATGCGGTCTCCGCCGACACGGGACGGATGCTCCTGTTCCACAACTTCACCGACGTCCCGGTGCGGGTGCGTGCCGACATCGGCGCGCAGGCAGACGGCACGCGACTGCTCGACCTCGACGAGGGCGACGTGATCGACGTCGGCGGCACGCGTCGCGTCGAACTGGAGCTCGAGGCCTACGGGCACCGCTGGCTGCGGGTCTCGCCTCCCGGGGACGACCGCCTGGCCTGACGCCGCGACTGCGGGGCGGACGCCCCGTGGTGGTCAGCGCGAGCTGGGAGGGAGCTTCGCCACTCCGTGACGGTCGGCCTTGCCGGGCTCGGCCGCCGTGTCGGGCGAGGCGTGGGTCTCGCCGTTCGCCGCTTCCGTTCCCGGGTAGTGAGGCTCCTCCACCTCTATCGCCGGATCGCGCTCCTCCTTCGGCAGCAGGTGGTCGAGGGGCTGCTTGATGTCGTCTCTATCGCTCATGCCGCCAGCCTCCGAAGGCGCGGCGACACAGCCCAGGGGGTTGCGGACCTCGCTCGGGTGTGGTTGGCCAGGGGCCCTCATCGCCGCGCGAGGCGCCGTTCCTTCCGTCAGCCCGCCCAGCCCGCGTCGACGTACTCCACCGGCACGTCGCCGAAGGGGTCGTAGCCGATGGCGGCGTCGATGCGCGCCTTGACGCTCGCGTGCACGCGGGCGCCCTCGGGAACGGGACGGCGCCGCCGTCCGAGGAGCGCCCACCACCCGCTGTTGCGGTGCGCGACGCCCGTCGCGAAGGTCGGGTCGACCGTGGTCTCGACGGCGTGCTTGCGTCGTCGCACCCGGAGTCCCTCGGCCACGGCCCCGTCGACGACCCATTTGAGCGCGATCGTCGAGAGCCTCGCGTCGTCGGCGAACGTCCCGCCGACGTCGGAGTGCACGCCGGCGAACCACACCTCCTCGCGCTGCCCGTCATCGGGGTCGGTGATGAGGTACTCCCGGAACGGGCGGCGCCGTTCGTCGATCGACAGGGCGTGCCGGATGCGCTGCACGTTCGGCAGCCGGTGCGTCCACGGCCACGAGATGCTCGACCGCAGGAACCCGGCCGCCTTCACGGTGTCCCACACGCCGAGGTAGCGGATCGGCATCGTCGTGTGGCCCTCGGCATCCACCTTCTGCGAGAAGACCTCCGCGATGTGGTGCATGTCGTCGAACCCGCCCGAGTAGGCCGTCACGGCGTACGGCACGAAGTTCTCCGATCCGGGTCTCAAGAGTCCGATCGCCCGTTGCATGCCGACGAGTGCCCGCGCGTTGTAGGCGCCGCGGCTGAATCCGAACACGTACACCTGGTCGCCCGGACGCCAGTGCCGCATGAGCCACGTGTATGCCTCACCGAGGTTCTCCTTGAGCCCGGTGCCGAAGGCGAGACCGCGAACGCGCGACCACCAGCGCGCCGCACGGGTCCAGGCGCCGGCCGAGGCGAAAGTGCCCACGCCGGGGTCGTAGTAGGCGATCTGCCTCTCGGGGTCGGACAGATCGAGCATCGAGTACAGCCGCACGACGTTGGTGTCTCCGGCCGCCCGGGGCTGGGCGCCGGTGCCGTCGAGGCAGATAACGAGATTCCTGGGCATGGCCGTTCCCTTCCGTATGCCGTTCAGCTCGCCGTCGCGCGCCGTTCGGCGGAGAATCGCACCTCGGTCCACAGCCCGTCGGGTCCCACCTCGACGTCGTCGCGCGCGACGGGGTGGGAGGCGTCGACGATCGTCACGCCTTCGAGTTCGAGCCGCTCGATGAGCTCGCGCTTGGGGATGTCGCCCCACCGCTCGACCTCGCCGTAGGGGAGCATCGCGTAGGTGCCGGCCCGGCCGATCACCTGCTCGGCGAACTCGCGCGGCGTCGCATTGTGCGAGCCGTGGTGTCCGATCTTGTAGAACGCGGGCTCCGACACAAGCGCCCGCGCGCCGGGGTCGTGCAGCACGTGCTCCCATGCCCCCTGCTGCGAGTCGCCGACGAACACCAGCCGGGTGCCCGCGACGTCGAGCACGAAGAACAGCGACGTGTTGTTCACGGAGCGCTCGAGCACGGATGCCGCGCCCAGCACTTCGTCGACGTCGGTGATGCTCTGGTCGAGCTTGAGCGACCGCCACGCGGCGTAGAGGTCGGGGTCGATGCGTTCGGCCGCGTCATCGGGGTCGATGTCGAACTGCGCCTCGAACAGGCGCGGCGGCCGCAGCCAGTCGTCGTCATCGTCGTCGGGGTGTGCGTCGAGCGCCGCCTCCAGCGCCAGCCAGCGCGATGCCGCGGGCGGGTTCATGCGCTTGAGCAGCGCGGGGTCGCGGGACGGACCCAGCACGTGCACGCGCACGTCGGGGATGCCGGTGTCGATCGTGTTCTTCGGGCGCTTCGTGTACGGCAGGAACCGCACCTTCGGCTCGTTGAGGAACCTCTTGCCCCGGCACAGGAGCCGGGCTGCGGCATCCCGGTTGGTGAACGAGTTCATGGCGAGCACGCGCGCGAGCTCCAGCTGGACGCCCTGCCGTGACGTGCCGCCGCTGCGCGCGAGCCGCTCAGACGCGCGTGCGACGTGCTCGGCGGCGAGGGCGAGACGCTGCCGCAGCGCCGCGGCATCCGGGTCGTCGGGGTTCTCGACGTAGGGCACCCACACTTCGCCGACCTCCACTCGCTCCCAGCTGGGTGAGGCGAAGCCGCTGATGTGGTCGGCGTGGTGATGCGTCGCGACGATCACGTCGAGGGCCGGCGGCGCGCCCGGCGCCGTGGCCTCGTCGAGGTCGGCGATGACGGCGTCGACGACGTCCTGCAGCGGCCGCGCCCGGCCGTGGGAGTGCACACCGCAGTCCACGAGCATGCGCCAGGCCGCATCGTCGTCGGTGACGCTCACGAGGAAGCAGTCGCCGAACCCCACGTTGTACATGCGGACGGCGACGGTCGGAGCGCTCATGGCGGGGCCTCCCTCACTGCTCCGCCTCGGCGTGCAGACGCGCGAAGCTCAGCCGCAGCGCCGCATCGCCCTCGAGCCAGGGCGAGAGCGGATCCGCGTCTTCGACGTCGCCGAACCACTCGCGGATCGCGGCGAGTCGCGCCGAGCCCTCCCGGCTGTAGCGCTCCACGAGGTCGCGTATGTCGGCCGGCTCTTCGGCGAGCAGCTCGCTGTCGGTGATGGGGAGGGGCTTCGTGACGAGGTAGCGCACCTCCCCGTCGACGCGCGCGATGACCGTCGTGCCCGCCCGGATCGCCGCTCGGTGCTCGCGCGGGATCTGCTCGCCGCTCGCCGTGCGGCGCTGGTCTTCCAGGTCGTCGCGGCGCTGGGCGTACTGCACGACCACGATTGGGGCGCGGCTGCTGGTCGGCGCCGCGCTGGTATACGACTCGCGCGTTGACGAGCTCGATCTTCATGGCCTTGTCGAGCCCCAGTTCATACGCGTGGTTCTTGCCCCACTGCTGGAACCGCGCGAGGTACGGGCGTCCGCCCGGCTGTGTCCGGCGCTTGGCGCCCGCCGTCTTGGCCGGGGGCACGTGGTCGAACGACGCGGCGCCCTTCACGTCGAGGTCCAGGGTCGCGTCGACGATGAGCGGAGCGAGGTCGACGTTCGCGGCATCCCCCGTGAGGCTCATGGGATGCGGCGGGCGGCTCCACACGAGCGCGTCGTCCGCGAGCGACGAGACGCCGGGCGGGTAGATGCCGCGTCGGCGAAAGGCTTCGACCAGGGTCGCCCGCAGGTGGAGCGCGTCGTCGGGGTAGAGGGCGCGGTCGGCGGTGACGATCGCGCGCACGACGTCGCCGAAGGTGACGTCGACGACCGGCAGGTACTGGAGCGCGCGGATCACGATGCCCAGCAGCCGGTCGGCGCGCGTGACCGCCTCGGCCGTCACCCGCTTCACCAGGTCGGGCGGCAGTGCGCCCTCGGGGAGCACGCCCGTGCCGTTGCTGGCGAGGCGGCGCAGGTCGGCGATGCGGCGCTTGTAGGTGTCGAGGTACGCGTCGAAGACGGCGGCGACGAAGCACGCGCCGCGCTCATGCGGTTCGGTCGTGCGGAGGTAGGCGTCGGGCGTGCGCGGCGAGCCGATCGCCGACCGCAGCGCCGCACCGCGCCCGGTCGACACGCCGAACTCCGTCGCAAGGTCGAGCAGGGCGGAGCCGTCTTCGAGGTCGCCGCGCGTCTTGGCGACGGCCTCGGCCACGACGTCGGGGAACGTGAAGTGGTGGAACAGGGCCACGAGGTCGGAGAACGCCTCATGGAAGGCGAGCACGTCGGGGTGCGTGGGCTCCGAGAAGTACTCTCGGATGCGCTGCACGATCGCGTGCGTCACCTCGTGCGCGACGACGTCGACCGACAGGCACGTGAACATCATCTGACCGGGGATGTTCGCGCCCGGATCCTCCTCCTCAGCCTTGTAGTAGCCGAAGAGCACGGCCTTCAGTCGCTTGTCGAAGTAGGCGTTGCGGCCGTCGAACGCGTGCGGCACGATCCGCAGCTTGTCGTCGCCGGTCCAGCGGAACCGGAATCCGCTGAACTTCTCGAACCGCTCCAGCACGCTCATCGCGACGGCGTAGACCACCTGCTGATGCGTGCGCGGGTCGGCTTCCGACGGCTGGAGCCCGTGCTGCACGAGGATCGACGGCTCGTTGAGGTCGACGGGCGTGTACCAGACGCGCCGTGCGGCGTCGTAGTCGACGACCTGCACGAGTCGTCCCGACGGGCCGGGCTGGAGCGTCGGCTCGAGGGGCACGTCGATCGTCAGGAAGCGCCCCGACAGGCGTGTCGACATGGGGTCGAACGCGAACGACCGCAGCATCCGACGCTCGGGCCACGGCACCCGCAGCTCGTGTGTCTCCGATTCGATCACCATGCGCGGCCCCCCAGCCTCGCCCGGAGCCCGCCGCCGGCCCGTTCCGGCGGCCTGCCCGTATGGTGGACCCGCCCGTCACCGCTGTCAATGCATGCCGTGCGCGGCCGACGCCCACCCTGACAGAGATGAAGAGGCGGCGACCCGCGAGGACGATACGCTGAATCACGTGCCGTGCGTCGTCGCCTTCGACAGCCTCAAGGGATCGCTGCGCGCGGCGGCGGCATCCGAGGCGTTTGCGCGTGGCTGGCGTTCGGTGCGTCCCGGCGCCGATGTCGTGCTGCGCCCTATGGCCGACGGCGGCGAGGGGACCCTCGAGGCTTTCGCGGCCGCCACGCCCGATGCCGTGCGCATGCGTGTGACGGTGCGCGGTCCGCATGGGCGCGACGTGGCTGCCCACTGGCTGCTGCTCCCCGGTGCCGACGGCGCGGGCGACACGGGAGTGGTCGAGCTGGCGTCGACGAGCGGCATCGAGCTGCTGGGCGACGATCGCCTCCCGTGGGATGCCGACACGTTCGGCTTCGGGCAGGCGATCGCGGCGGCGCTGGACCACGGCGTCGAGCGCCTGCTGCTCGGGATCGGCTCGTCTGCCTCGACCGATGCCGGCGCGGGGATGCTGGCGGCGCTCGGCGCACGCATCCTCGACGGCACGGGCGCGCCGGTGCGGCCGGGAGCGCGCGGCCTGGCGGATGCGGCATCCGTCGATCTCTCCGGGCTGCGGAGGCCGCCTGCCGGGGGCGCTGTCGTGCTGTCGGATGTCACGAGCCCCCTCTTGGGCGCCCACGGTGCGGCATTCGTCTTCGGTCCGCAGAAGGGGATCTCATCGGGGGAGCTCGCCGCCGTCGACGCGGCGCTGGCG
>CALANM010000235.1 GCA_937926065.1 uncultured Microbacterium sp. | reverse complement strand
CAGCGCCGATGGTACTGCAGGGGGGACCCTGTGGGAGAGTAGGACACCGCCGGACTTCTTTCGTGAAATGGCCACCCAGAGTTGGGTGGCCATTTCTCGTTTAACGCGCATGAAAGGATGCTGCGATGGCAGAAGAAGAGCGACCCCGGGGCAGCAAGAAGCCTCGATACGCCCCTGCCTCCGAAAGCTCCCGTGCCGCACGACCCAGCCGCGACGGCGCCGGCAAGCGAGACACCACACCCCGCGGCGGCGAACGCACGCCGCACGCGAAGCGCGATGGCGACAAGCCGTACGCGAAGCGCGACGGTGACCGGCCGTACGTGAAGCGCGACGGTGACCGGCCGTACGTGAAGCGCGACGGCGAGCGGAAGCCGTATGCCAAGCGCGACGGTGACCGGCCGTACGTGAAGCGCGATGGTGACAAGCCGTACGCGAAGCGCGACGGTGACCGGCCGTACGTGAAGCGCGATCGTGACAAGCCGTACGCGAAACGGGACGGTGAGCGGAAGCCGTATGCCAAGCGCGATGGTGAGAAGCCGTGGGGCAAGCGTCCTGCCGACAGCGGCGATCGTCGCTCGTCGCGGCCGCCCCAGGACGACGAGCGTCGCCGTGAGCGCGGACCCGAGATCCCGGAGGCGGTGACGGGCCGCGACCTCCCGCCCGCCGCACGCAATGAACTCAAGACACTGAGCAAGGAGAACGCCGAGGAAGTCGCGCGTCACCTCGTGATGGCGGCGCAGCTCATCGACGACGACCCCGCGCTCGCACACGAGCACGCCCTTGCGGCCTCTCGGCGCGCCGGTCGCATCGCCGTCGTGCGGGAGACCGTGGCCATCACCGCCTACGCCAACAGCGACTTCGCGCTCGCACTGCGCGAACTGCGGACCTACCGTCGCATCTCCGGCCGGGACGACCAGATCGCCCTCATGGTCGACTCCGAGCGCGGTGTCGGACGCCCCGACCGGGCCCTGGAAGTGGGGCGTGCCGTCGACCGCGACGCGCTGCCCGTCGACGTCCGGGTCGAACTGGCGATCGCGATGTCGGGCGCACGCCTCGACCTCGGGGAGACCGAACGCGCCCTGCAGGAACTGGACATCCCCGAGCTCGACCCCGATCGTGCGTTCTCGTGGAGCCCGGGGCTCTTCGCCGCGCGCGCCGCCGTGCTCGAGGAGCTCGGCCGAGACGAAGAGGCGGCTCAGTGGCGCCGCCGCGCTGAGATCGCCGCCGAAGCGCTCGGAGTGGCCGACGCCGACCTCGAGGAGATCGAGATCGAGGAGATCGAAGAACTCGCGATCGACCTCGACGACGACGCTCTCGGGACTGAAGAGAATGAGAACGGCGCCTCAGCGGTTCCCGGGGGGACGGAGCCCGAGACCACCCGCCCGGAGCGTTCAGAGCCGGAGGCGGACCTCGCCGGGGCCGAGCGCGCCGAGAACGAATCGTCAGAGAACGAAAGCGAGTAAGAATTGGGGCTGTTCTCCCGCACGACTCCCACGCCGCTCGACGGTGTCGACCTCGTCCTCGCCGATCTGGACGGCGTCGTGTACGCCGGACCGGGGGCCCTGCCCCATGCAGTCGAGAGCCTGAACCGGGCCGCGGAGAGCCGCAGACTCGCCTACATCACCAACAACGCGTCGCGGCGTGACTCGGTCGTCGCCGAGCACCTGCGGGAGCTCGGCCTCCGCACGGAGCCGCAGGACGTCGTCACGAGCCCCCAGGCCGCCGTGCGCCTGCTGCGCGACCGCATCCCCGCCGGCTCGCTCGTGCTCGTCGTCGGCGGTGACGGTCTCGTGTACGAGACGGAGAAGGCGGGCTTCCGCGTCACCCGCAGCGCCGACGACGGCCCCGCCGCCGTCGTGCAGGGTTTCGCCCCCGAGGTCGGCTGGGCTCAGCTGGCCGAGGCCGCCTACGCTCTCGCCACTCCCGAAGAGGAGGGCGGCATTCCGTGGATCGCGACCAACACCGACTGGACGATCCCACAGGCACGGGGGATCGCACCGGGCAACGGCACCCTCGTCTCCGCCGTGCACACGGCCGTCGGCCGCCTCGCGACCGTCGCAGGGAAGCCCGAGCGTCCCATCTTCGAGGAAGCGGTCGCCCGCTTCGGCTCATCGAAGCCGCTGTTCATCGGCGACCGCCTCGACACCGACATCGCCGGAGCTCAGGCCGCAGGCATCGCCTCCGCGCTCGTGCTCACCGGCATCGACCGGCCCAAGCATGTGCTCGCCGCCCCGACCCACTCGCGGCCCGACTACATCCTCAGCGACCTGCGCGAACTGCACGAGCCCTACCCGCAGACAGTGACCAGGGACGATGTCACCACGGTCGGCACGGCAGCTGTTCGGATCGCCGGGGCAGACATCCACATCCTCTCGGAAGGCGACCGGCCCATCGATCTGGTGCGAGCCGGAGCGGCCGCCATCTGGAACACGGGCCGCGCCATCTACGGCTTCCGCGTGCCCGAACGGCTCTACGCCGACCCATTCCACCGCCCCTGAACGCGCGACGCGTATCGTGGAGGCATGTCGATGGACGCCGCTGACCGTGAAGAGCGCCGAGAGGACCTGCTCTCGACGCTCGAGGTGATCGAGGGGCAGCCCCTCGCTGAGCGTGCGGCCGCCTACGCCGCCCTCCACGACGAGCTCGCCCGCCGACTCGAATCCGGCCCGCGCGACACCCACACATGACCTCGCGTCTCGACGCGGCGGTCGCCGCCCGCGGCCTCGCCCGCTCGCGAACGCACGCCGCCCAGCTGATCGAGGCCGGGCTCGTGACCGTCGACGGCGTCGGCATCGTCAAGACCTCGACGAAGGTTCCCGACGACGCCGTGATCGAGGTCGCGGCATCCGACCACTACGTCAGCCGGGCCGCGCACAAGCTGATCGCGGGGCTCGACGCGTTCGACATAGACCCGTCGGGCCGCGTCGCCCTCGACATGGGCGCGTCGACCGGCGGCTTCACCCAGGTGCTGCGGGAGCGAGGCGCCGCCCCGGTCATCGCCGTCGACGTCGGACACGGCCAGCTGTCACCCGTCATCGCAGCCGACGCCGGAGTCGTGAGCGTCGAAGGCTTCAACGTTCGGCACATGACGGCCGCGTCGCTCACCGAGGCGAGCGGTGTGGCGGCCCACCCGAGCGTGATCACAGGCGACCTGTCGTTCATCTCCCTCGCGCATGTGCTTCCCGCCGTCGTCGATGTCATGGCGCCCGATGCCGACATCGTGCTGCTCATCAAGCCGCAGTTCGAAGTGGGGCGCACGGGCGTCCGCGAAGGACTCGTCACAGATCCGGGCAGACGAGCCGACGCCGTCGCGAACGTCCTGTGGACGGCGTGGGACACGGGACTCGGGACCTGTGGCATCGTCGCCTCACCGATCGTCGGCACACACGGCAACGCGGAGTACGTCGCGCACTTCCGGGCCGTGGCAGAGGCCCCCGGCTCGGGGAATCCGACACAATGGTTGAGCACCGTGAACCGACTGGCGGGAGCCTGATGACCACTCGTGACATCCTCGTTGTCGCGCACGCACAGCGCGCCGACACCGTGGCCGCCGCCGAACGCGTCATCACCGCGCTCCGCGACGCTGGCGCCCGGCCCGTCCTCCCCGGGGACGACGAGGCGCTGCTGACCGAACTGGCCTCGACCGGAGCCGCCGTGCTCGGCACCGACGTCGACGTCGCTGACATCGAACTGGCGATCGTCCTCGGCGGCGACGGCACGATTCTGCGCGCCGCCGAGATCGTGCGCGACGGAAGCGCCCCCGTGCTCGGCATCAACATGGGCCACGTCGGCTTCCTCGCCGAGATCGAGGCCGACGACATCGACGACGCCATGCGCCGCGTCATCGCCCGCGACTACGAGGTCGAAGAGCGCATGGCGCTCTCGGTGCGCGTGAAGAACACCGAGGGCGAGGTGATCTACGAGACGTGGGCCCTCAACGAGGCGACCGTCGAGAAGGCCTCGCGGGAACGGATGATGGAAGTCGTCATCGAGATCGACGGTCGACCGCTGTCGACCTTCGGATGCGACGGCATGGTCGTCGCGACCCCCACCGGCTCCACCGCCTACAACTTCTCCGCCGGCGGTCCCGTCATCTGGCCGTCGGTCGAGGCGATCGCCGTCGTGCCCCTGTCCGCGCACGCCCTGTTCGCGCGGCCGCTCGTCGTCGGCCCCGAGGCCTCGGTCGCGATCGAGGTGCTCGCCCGCACCTACGGCACCGGCATCCTGTGGTGCGACGGACGGCGCTCCCACGACCTTCCCCCCGGAGCGCGCGTCGTCGTGCGTCGTTCGCAGCGGCCCGTGCGGCTCGCACGCCTTCACCCGGCGCTGTTCACCGACCGACTCGTCCGCAAGTTCCGGCTTCCCGTGAGCGGATGGCGAGGCCCCGCCGGAACGGTCATGGAGGCCGAGTGATCGAGCAGATGACGCTGCGCGACCTCGGTGTCATCGCGCAGGCCACCCTGCCCATGGGGCCCGGGTTCACCGCCATCACGGGAGAGACCGGCGCCGGCAAGACGATGGTCGTCACCGGACTCGGGCTGCTGCTCGGCCAGCGTGCCGACTCCGGCGCCGTGCGCTCCGGTGCGGCCCAGGCGTCCGTCGAAGGCGTGTGGATCGTGCCCGAAGACGGCCCGGTCGCCGAGCGGGTGCGTGAGGCAGGCGGCGACGTCGAGCCCATCGGAGGCGGTGCCGCCGAGCTGTACCTCGGGCGCACGATCTCCAGCGAAGGGCGCGGCCGGGCCACCGTCGGCGGCCGCACCGCCCCGGCCGGCGTTCTCGCCGACCTCGCCGACCAGCTCGTCGTCGTGCACGGACAGTCCGACCAGCTGCGACTTCGCAGCGGCGCCGCGCAGCGCGACGCGCTCGACCGGTTCGCGGGCGCCCCCGTGGCATCCGCCCTCGACGCCTACCGTGCGGCGCTGGAACGCCATCGCATCGTGTCGGACGAGCTGCGCTCCCTCACGGAGACGCGTGACGACCGCGCACGAGAGGCCGACGAGCTGCGCGCCGCGCTCGCCGAGATCGAGGCCGTCGACCCGCAGCCCGGAGAAGACATCGAGCTCGCCCAGCGTGCGGAGCGCCTCGCGAACGCCGAGGAGCTGCGGCTCGCGGCCGCGACCGCGCACGCCGCGCTGTCCAGCGACGACGACCAGCCCGACGTCATCACGCTCCTGGCCGAAGCACGCCGGGCGCTCGACCGCGCCGCGCACAGCGACGATCGCCTGAGTGCGCTCGCCGATCAGCTGGGCGAGCTCGGCTACCGCGCCGCCGACCTGGCGGGCGACCTCAGCGGCTACCTCGCCGACCTCGACGAGACCGGCCCCCACGAACTGGCCGCCGTCGAAGAGCGTCGTGCGGCGCTCAACGCGCTCGCACGGCATCACGGCAGCCTCGACGCCGCTCTCTCACTTCAGCGCGACGGCGGAACGCGGCTGCTCGAACTCGACGACGACGACGAGCGCATCGAACGGCTGACCGCCGAACGGGAGGCGACCGCCGCGGCGCTCGACGAGGCGGCGGCGGCCCTGACCCAGGCGCGCGTCGCGG
>CALANM010000234.1 GCA_937926065.1 uncultured Microbacterium sp. | reverse complement strand
CGCGAGCGACCTCGATGAGGCGGCTCTCGTCGCGCAGCGGCACGGCAGCGCCCTCCCGACCGATCATGTTCTCGGTGTCGGCGGCGCCTCTCTCACTCTCGCGTCCCTCCACCTCCCCTCGCGCGCGGAGCGGGTGCTCGACCTGGGCACAGGGTGCGGCATCCAGGCGCTCCGCGCACGGCACTATGCCGGCCGCGTCGTCGCCACCGACGTCTCGGCCCGTGCGCTCGCCTTCACTCGCCTCAACGCGCTGCTCAACGACGTCGACGGCATCGAGACGCGACTCGGGAGCATGTTCGAGCCGGTGACGGGCGGTGCGGAGCCGGAGCTGTTCGACCGTGTGGTGTCGAACCCGCCGTTCGTCATCACTCCGCGCGTCGAGGGAGTTCCCGAGTACGAGTACCGCGACGCCGGGTATGCCGGCGACGAGCTCGTCGCCGAGTTCGTGTCGAACGTCGGTCGCGTGCTCGCACCCGGCGGCGTCGCGCAGCTGCTCGGCAACTGGGAGTACCGCGAAGCGGAGGACGGCCTGGAGCGCGTGCGCGACTGGGTCGACGCCTCGCCCGTGCCGCTGGAGGCATGGGTCGTCGAGCGCGAGCTGCTCGACCCGCTTGCGTACGCCGAGCTGTGGGTGCGCGACGGCGGCACGACTGCCGGCACCCCCGACTACGCGCGACTCGTGCAGGCGTGGCTCGAGGACTTCTCCCACCGCGGCGTCACCGGCATCGGCTTCGGGTACCTGCTGCTGCGTCGTCCTGTATCGGGCGAGCCCGTGCTGCGGCGCTTCGAGCGCGTGACGCAGCCGATCGCCGGAGCACTCGGCCCGCACCTGCACGACGCCCTCGCCGCCTGGGATCGGCTGGCGACCCTCGACGACGACGCGCTCGCGGCATCCGCCCTCGTCGTCTCCGGAGACGTCACGGAAGCCCGCCATCACATGCCCGGAAGTGAGAGCCCGCGCGTCATCGAGCTGCGTCAGGGCGGCGGGTTCGGGCGCGTGATCGACGTCGACCCGGCGCTGGCGGCACTCGTCGGAGCCTGCGACGGCGACCTGCCCGTCGGTTCGCTGATCGCGGCGATCGCCGACCTGCTCGACGCGGATGCCGAAGCCCTGCGCGCCGACCTGCTTCCGCGCGTGCGGGAGCTCGTGTTCACCGGCTTCCTCGGCTTCGAATGACCCCCATCGCGCCCGCGCGGGGCGCCGCCGGCGGCAGTGGCCGGGGAGGTCGCCGGTAGGCTCGGAGCATGCTCAACATGGCCGAGGGCCTCGCTCGGATCGGCGCGCTCGCCGCCTCTCCGGTGACCGTGACCCTTGCCGACGCCTTCGCCGACGCGGGATTCGAGCTCGCTCTCGTCGGCGGTCCCGTGCGCGATGCGCTGCTGGGCCGCGCCACCAACGACCTCGATTACACGACCGACGCGCGTCCCGACGACATCCTGCGCATCGTGAAGCCCATCTCGACCGCCACATGGGACGTCGGCCGCGAGTTCGGCACGATCGGGGCGAAGGTCCAGGGCGAGCAGGTCGAGATCACGACCTACCGGGCCGACAGCTACGACGGTGTCACCCGCAAGCCCACCGTCGAGTTCGGCGACACCCTCGAGCAGGACCTCACCCGCCGCGACTTCACCGTCAACGCGATGGCGCTGCGCGTTCCCGGTCCGACCCTCGTGGACCCCACGGGCGGTGTCGAGGATCTCCTCGCTGAGGTGCTCCGCACGCCGATCGACGCGCACGTGAGCTTCGGCGACGACCCGCTCCGGATGCTGCGGGCCGCCCGCTTCTCGTCGCAGCTGGGCTTCCGCGTCGCATCGGAGACGGTCGCCGCCATGACGGAGCTGCGCGAGACGCTGCGTATCGTGAGCGCCGAGCGGATCCAGGGCGAGCTGGTCAAGCTCCTGCAGACCGACGACCCGGTGCGCGGCATCCGCCTCCTCGTCGAGACGGGCCTCGCCGGCGAGTTCCTCCCCGAGATCCCCGCGCTGCGGCTCGAGGTCGACGAGCACCACCACCACAAGGACGTCTACGAGCACTCGCTCACCGTGCTGCGGCAGGCGATCGAGCTCGAGCGGACGCGGCATCCGGAGTCGGCGCCCGACGTGCCGCTGCGCCTGGCCGCCCTGCTGCACGACATCGGCAAGCCCGCCACCCGCAAGCTGGAGCCCGGCGGCGGCGTGAGCTTTCACCACCACGATGTGAAGGGCGCGCGGCTCGCCCGCAAGCGTCTCAACGCCCTGCGGTTCGACTCGGCGACCATCGGCTCCGTCACGCAGCTCATCGAGCAGCACCTGCGCTTCTTCGGCTACGCCGAGGGCGCCTGGACCGACTCCGCCGTGCGGCGATATGTGCGCGATGCCGGCGATGAGCTGGAGCGCCTGCACATCCTCACCCGCGCCGACGTGACGACCCGCAACAGGCGAAAGGCCGCCACCCTCCGCTCCGCCTACGACGACATCGAGCGCCGCATCGCCGAGCTCGCCGCGCAGGAGGAGCTCGACGCGATGCGGCCCGAGCTCGACGGCAACCGCATCCAGGAGGTTCTCGGCATCCCGCCGGGGCGCGACGTCGGCGAGGCGTACCGCTTCCTGCTCGACATCCGTCTCGACGAAGGGCTCATCGGACCGGATGCCGCCGAGCAGCGCCTGCGCGAATGGTGGGCGGCTCGCTCGGCAGGCGGCTCCGGCGCCGACTGACACGGCCGCGACGCCGGCCCCGCCTCCGGAACCACCGACCTACACTGGGGGGCACTCCACCGCGCCACGCCGCGCAGAACGGAGTGACGGGAGCGACATGACCGGACTGTCCCAGCCACCCGACACGCCCGCTCGCGCCGAGGCCCCCAGCCCGACGCTCGTCGCGCTCGCCGAAGCGCACGGCATCGCCACGGAGTACTGGTCGTTCTTCGGCGAGCACGTGTCGGTCCCTGCGGCCACCCTCCACGCGATCCTGACGGCGATGGGCGTGGACACGAGCGACGACGCGGCCCTGGCCGCGGCGCTGCTGGAGGTCGACGAAGGTCCGTGGCGCGACCTGCTGCCCCCGTCGCTCGTGACGCGTCCGGGTGCCCGCCCACTGATCGTGCACGTGGCCGACGCCCACGACGTGTCGCTCACCGTCACGCTCGAGGACGGCACGCAGCGGGACATTCCGATCCCTGAGCAGCGCCCCGCCGCGCGACTCGTCGACGGCGTGCTGCGCTGGCGGGTCGAGGTGCCCGTGCCTGACGACGTGCCGCTCGGGTGGCACACCGTGCGCGCAGAGCAGCTCCCTCACGGCGGCGGCGAGCCCGACAGGGCCGCCACATGCACCCTCGTCGTCACACCCGACCGTCTGCCCGACCCGCCCACTCGTCCCGGTCGTCGCCGCGGGTGGGGCCTCATGGCACAGCTGTACTCCGTGCGCTCGGCCCGCTCGTGGGGCATGGGGGACTTCGCCGATCTCGGCGACCTCGCCGCCGTCGCCGGCGCGCGCGGCGCCGACTTCCTGCTCGTCAACCCGATCCACGCCGCCGAGGTGACCTCGCCGATCGAGCCCTCGCCTTACCTCCCGGCCACCCGCCGGTTCCTCGCCCCGCTCTATGTGCGCCCGGAGGACATCGAGGAGACCGCCTACCTCGCGCCGGAAGACCGCTCCGTCGTCGACGCCGCCCGCGTTCCGGTCTCAGCCATGAACAGGGATGCCGCCGCCCGCATCGACCGCGACGCGGTGTGGGCTGCGAAGCGCGCTGCCCTCGAGATCATCCGCGCCGTGCCGCGCTCGCCGGGACGACAGGCCCAGCTCGACGCCTTCGTCGTACGCGAAGGACAGCCGCTGCAGGACTTCGCGCTGTGGTGCGCCATCGAGGAGCACTTCGCTGAGCAGAAGTCTGAGCGCCCCGAGGAGGTCGACGACATCCGTTCGCCGCTCGTGGCGCGCCTGAGGGAGCAGCTGGCCGATCGCGTGGAGTTCCATCTGTGGCTCCAGTGGATCGCCGACCAGCAGGTCGAGGCGGCGCAGCGTGCGGCCACGGCATCCGGAATGTCGATCGGCGTCATGCACGACCTCGCCGTCGGCGTGCACACCAGGGGATCCGACGCGTGGTCGCTGCGTGACATGTATGCGCGCGGAATCACGGTGGGCGCCCCGCCCGACATGTACAACCAGCAGGGGCAGAACTGGAATCAGCCGCCGTGGCTCCCGGGAGCCCTCGCACGGTCGGCGTATTCGCCGCTGCGGGACATGATCCGCACGCTCCTCCGGCACGCGGGGGCTCTGCGCATCGATCATGTGATCGGACTGTTCCGCCTGTGGTGGATCCCGGCGGGGCTCGGCGCGGACGCGGGCACGTACGTGCGCTACGACCACGAGGCGATGATCGGCGTGCTCGCGCTCGAGGCGCACCGCGCGGGCGCCGTGCTGATCGGCGAGGACCTCGGACTCGTCGAGCCGTGGGTGCGCGACTATCTCTCCGCCCGGGGCGTCCTCGGCACGAGCGTGCTGTGGTTCGAGCGCGAAGGCGACGGCTTCCGCCCGCCCGAGAGCTACCGTCGCGCCCTGCTGGCGACCGTCAACACGCACGACCTTCCTCCCACCGCGGGCTACCTCGCCGACGAGCACGTCGCCCTGCGTGCGCGGCTGGGTCTGCTCACCAGGCCGGTAGACGAGGAGCTGGCGGATGCCGCGCGCGAGCGGGAGGGGATGCTGGCGCTCCTGCGTGAGCGCGGCCTGATCCACGAGGGCGCCGGCGAACAGGAGGTGATCGAGGCGCTCAACGTGCTCATCACCGCGTCGCCCTCGCTGCTGCTGGGCGTCGCACTTGTCGACGCGGTCGGCGAGCGGCGTGTGCAGAACCAGCCGGGCACCGATCGGGAATACCCCAACTGGCAGGTGCCGCTCGCCGACTCCCAGGGACGCGCCGTGCTGATCGACGACCTTCCCCGCCACGAGAGGTTCGTCTCGCTCCTGTCAGCCGTCGACAGCGCGGTGTGATCCGGCGCGCAGGCCGGCGCCAGTCGACGAAGCCGTGAGGGGCCCTGCTCAGCGCTCCTTGGCCAGGGTGATCGGCTGGCCCGACGAGTCGACGAGGCCGTCTTCGATCGCGCGGCGGAAGAGGTCGACCTTGGTCGGGGCGGCTCGTCCCACCTTGGCGTACTTCACCCGGATGCGGCGGATGTGGTCGTGCACGGTCTCACGCGTCACGTACAGCGCCTTGCCCACTTCATCGGCGCTTCCGCCGGCGGCATAGTGCATCAGCACTTCCGCCTCGCGTTTGGTGAGGCGAGCGCACTTGGCCTTGTGGCCGCCCGCCGCGCGCGACCAGTCGGCGATGGTCAGCTCTTCGCCGCGCGCTGCGGCGTGGACGGCACGGACGACCGACGCGGGCGGCTCCGACTTGCGGATGAGTCCCACGGCGCCGGCGTGTGCGGCCTCGCTGAGCCGCGCGTGCGCGTCGCCGGTCGCGAAGACCAGCACGGAGGCGCCGGTCGCCGACAGGACGCGCAGGTTCTGACGGGGTGTCGTCGAGTCTTCGAGGTGCAGGTCGAGGATGACGACGTCAAGGCGGTCGCCCGCCGACGCGAGCTCCCACGCAGTCGGCGCCGTCGCAACCACCTGCAGTGACGGATTCACGTTGAGAATCGCCGTGAGCCCGAGGACCGTAGCCGGCTGATCCCCGACGATTCCGATGCGCGTGATCATGGATGCCTCCTCCGAACGTGGCACCATTGCGGGCGCCGACTGCAGAAAGCTATCCCCGGGACCGGGGGCGCCTGAGCGCCCTCCCCCAGCACCCGGGGCAATGTACGTGCGGTCGGGGACGGTATTGCGTAGCGTCGGCGCACCACTCAGTGCGACGGACGTGCGGACTGCGAGCCGTCGCGGTCGGGAGTCACGGCGCGAACACGCGGAGGAACGAGCCGAAGACGCCCGCCTGCAGCAGCACCCACGCCGCCAGGAAGACGCCGAAGACGACGATGGCGGGCCACGGCACACCCCGCTTGAGTCGACGCCCCTCGACCGCCACGCCAGGCGGCGGACGCAGCGCCGCGGTCGGGGCGGAGAAGGGAAGGGCCGCCGTAGCGCTCGGGCCCGCGGCCGCGCCGGCCTGCGGCCCGAAGGCCGGGGCGGCATTCGCACCCTGCGGCGCGTGGGATGAGGTCGCGGCCAGACGGTCGTCGCGCCAGCGCTCCCACTGCGCGAACTTGCCCAGCAGCGCGCCGACGATCGAGAACAGCCACGACCACGTCGACGGGTCGAGGGTCGAGAACTCCCGTCTGGCATAGAGGAACAGCCAGTCGTCGACGATCTCGACGTCGAGCGCGGTCGCGTGATCGATGAACCGCGCCATGATGTCGGGCGTGAACAGATAGAGGGCGTCGGCCTCGTAGCCGCGCGGGCAGTACAGCGCGAAGTGCCGGTCGAAATCGCCCTCGAGGCGCAGCCGCTGGGCCCTGTCGAACGAGGCCGGCAGGTTCGATCCGAAGAGCGCGTTGTTGCTCGTCGCGTCGAGCACGATGTGCGGCAGCGGCGTCGACAGCTTGACGGCGACATACCCCCAGTGGTGGGTCGTCTGCTCCTTGCCCGAGCCGGTCGTGTACTGGTAGTTGCCGAACTCGACGAAGCGCGGGCGCTCGCCGCGCACGACATCGGTCGCCTTGCGCGAGCTCCCCTGCGAGAAGATCATCCCGGGCAGCGGCGGATTGGGCGACACCGGATGCCACGTCATCCCGTTCGCGCGAGCGAACCGGTCGAGGCGGTACCAGCGCTCGGCCAGTCCCCCGGAGAACAGGCGCTGCGCGGCGAGCCCGGTCACCGCGATGAGCGTCACCAGCATGAAGACCGGCACGATCGCGAACACGCCCACGCCGCCGGTCCCGCCGGAGGATGCCAGCGAGAGCACGCCGCGGACGATGCCGGTCGCCATCGTCCCGAATATCGAGAGGAACACGACTCCGATGCCGACGCCGATCGCGATCGCGGCCGGACCGGGCCCGGCGGGAGCCCGTCCGGTGCGGCGCAGCTCCTGCACGTGGGCCCGCGCGAGACGCCTGTCGACAGGCTCGATCAGCGGTCGCGCATCGAACGAGGCGGCTGCCGTGGGGCTCGGAGCGCTCATCGGTTCCATGCGGCCACGCTACCCGGCGCACGGGATTCGCCCCCTGATCTGGCTTGGGCTAGACTGTTGTGGTTGTCCGACTGTGCCCATGCGCAGAAGGGCACGTGCATCAACCCTCCTGATGCCGGGAACCGCCCGGCATCCGTTCTAGTCCGAAGGAGGTGGGTTAGTGACGCACACGCACCAGTACGAGCTCATGGTCATCCTCGACCCCGAGATCGACGAGCGCCAGGTCGCTCCCAAGCTCGACGGTTTCCTGAAGGTCATCACCGCAGCGGGTGGCTCGATCGACAACGTCGACGTGTGGGGCAAGCGCCGTCTCGCGTACGAGATCCAGAAGAAGAACGAGGGCATCTACGCCGTCGTCAACTTCACCGCCACCAGCGCCGCGACTGTGGAGCTCGACCGTCAGCTCAAGCTGAACGAGCAGATCATGCGCACCAAGGTCCTCCGTGCCGAGGAGGCGATCGCTCAGGTCGCCGCCGAGAAGGCACGCGCCGAGGCCAAGGCCGCCCGCAAGGCAGCGAAGGCGTAACGACGATGGCCGGCGAGACCGTCATCACCGTCGTGGGCAACCTCACGGCAGACCCCGAGCTGCGCTACACGCAGAACGGACTGCCCGTCGCGAACTTCACCATCGCGTCGACGCCGCGCAACTTCGACCGCCAGACCAACGAGTGGAAGGACGGCGAAGCGCTGTTCCTCCGCGCTTCGGTGTGGCGCGAGTTCGCCGAGCACGTGGCCGGTTCGCTCACCAAGGGCATGCGGGTCATCGCGACCGGCCGTCTGAAGCAGCGCTCCTACCAGGACCGCGAGGGCAACAACCGCACGGCGATCGAGCTGGAGGTCGACGAGATCGGCCCCTCGCTCCGCTACGCGACCGCCCAGGTCACACGCGCCGCCTCCGGCGGCGGCGGTGGCCAGCCGCGGCCCCAGGTGCAGCAGGACGAGCCGTGGGCGACCCCCGGCTCTGCTGCCCCCGACGCGTGGAGCGCGCCGGGCGCCGGTTACGGCGACGACACTCCGTTCTGATCAGGACTCCGGATGCCACGGCATCCGACATTCACTAAGGAAGACAAATGGCTGGAAAGGCTACCGGCGATCGCCGCAAGCCGCGGAAGGGCGCGAAGAACGCCGCTCCCGCGAAGGCGATCCGCGTCGGCGTCATCGACTACAAGGACGTCGCAACTCTCCGCAAGTTCATCTCGGAGCGCGGCAAGATCCGCGCCCGTCGTATCACCGGTGTCTCGGTGCAGGAGCAGCGTCTGATCGCCAAGGCGATCAAGAACGCGCGCGAAATGGCGCTCCTGCCTTACGCCGGCGCTGGCCGCTAAGGGGTACCGACAATGGCAAAGCTGATTCTCACGAACGAGGTTGCCGGGCTCGGAAGCGCCGGCGACGTCATCGAGGTCAAGAACGGGTACGCCCGCAACTACCTCATCCCCCAGGGCTTCGCTGTGGCCTGGACCCGTGGTGGCGAGAAGCAGGTGGCGTCTATCCGCGCCGCCCGCGAGGCCCGCGCGATCCACGACCACGAAGAGGCTGTGGCGCTCAAGGACGCGCTCGAGTCCAACAAGGTCAAGCTCGCCGTCAAGGCCGGTGCTGAGGGCCGCCTGTTCGGCTCGGTGAAGACCGCCGATGTGGCCGAGGCCGTCAAGGCCGCCGGTCTGGGCGACCTCGACAAGCGCAAGATCCACATCACCGCGCCGATCAAGGCAGTCGGTGAGCACGAGGCGACCGTTCGCCTGCGTGACGACCTCACCGCCGTGATCACCCTCCAGGTGGTCGCCGCGAAGTAAGTCGCGACAGCAGAAGGGCCGTGGGAGAGATCCCGCGGCCCTTCTCTCGTTCTGCCGCCGTTCTGCAGTCGCCTGTCAGGGGCGGCCCACCGGAGCAGGCCGCCCCTGAGGGACCTCAGACAGAGCGACGCGCGAGCAGCACCGTCACTCCCCCGGCCAACAGCAGCAGCGCGAGCGACAGAAGCGGCATCAGCGAGACGCCACCGGACTCAGCGAGGGCGCCGACCGCCGCGACGTCACCCGCAGCGGCGGGCGTCCCCGTCACGTTGATCGCCACCAGCCCTGCCACGCCGGCCGGGTTCGAGGCGGTGTCGGGGTCCACCCCCGCTGCCGGGTCGTCAGACGGCGCCGGCTGCGCAGGCGTCGCCGGAACGGCCGGGTCCTCCGGCTCCGTCGGGACGACCGGTGCGGTCGATGTGGACGGGGCCGACGCGCTGTCGCCCAGGACCGAGATCGCGTTGCCGCCGACGGTGATCGGCAGGGCGAGGGGCGCGGCAAGCTGCGTGCCGCTGGCTGTGCCGCCGGTGCCGTCAGTGGTCGCGCCGGCGGGTGCGGTCGATCCGGTGGTCGCACCCGTTGCCGTGGCGCCTGCGGAGGTGCTGTCGCCGAGGACGGAGAGGGCGTTGCGCTGCACCGTCACAGGGACAGCGACCGGTGCGGCGACCTGGCTGCCGCCGGCGGTGGAGTCGGTGCCGTCGGTGGTGGCCCCCGCCGCGGCGCCGGCGACGTCGGTCTCCGTGCCCGCGCCGGCGGCATCGGTGGAGGCGCTGTCGCCCAGGACCGAGATGGCGTTGCCGCCCACCGTCACGGGCAGCTCGACCGGCGCGACGACCTGCGTGCCCGAGAGGATGCCCCCGGTGCCGGCCGTCTCCGCCGACGTGCCCACCGTCTCCGCCTCGGCGCCGTCAGCCGCCGCAGGCTCCGTCGAACTCGAGCTGGCGGAGTCCCCGACGACCGAGATCGCGTTGTCGCCGACGGTGATCGGCACTGTCACGGGAACGACCGCCTGAGTGCCGGAGGCGACCCCCTCGTCACCCGAGGTCGAAGCCGCCGCCTCGGTGGCATTCGCATCCGCATCCGCGTCTTCGGCGGGGTCCGCTGCCGCGGCGGGCGCGGCATCCGACTCGCTGTCCCCGGCGACCGAGATGGCGTTGCCTGCGACGGTCACGGGGATCTCGACCGACACCAGTCCCTGCGTTCCCGACGCTGTGCCGTCCTCGCCGCTCGTCGACGAGTCCTGAGTGTCAGCACCCGTCGCTGAGGGCTCCTCGGCGGCCCCGCCGTCGGTCGTGGAGTCACCGACGATCGAGATGCCATTGCCGTCGACGGTGACGGGTACGTCGATGTCGAGCACTGCCTGTGTGCCGGACAGCAGTCCGTCTTCACCGTCGGTCTCGGCCGCCATGGCGACCGATGCGCCCGCGAGCGTGATGCCGCCCGCGAGGAGCGTGCCCCAGAGGGCGCGCGTGATGAGCTTGTTCATTTCCTTCTCCTTGAGTGAGTCTTCTTCGGCGTGCGGGTGCGCGCCGGCCTGCCATGCGCGGCGGTGGTGCCGCGCGGTGGGCGACTCAGTCAGGAGGGGTGTCGGGCGAGTGCGTGCACGATCCCGGCACCCGGTCGGAGGCCGGAAGGGCGCTGCGGGCGCGGGCGTCGACATGCGCTGCGCCGTGGGAGAGCGTGGCAGCGATGCCCGCGCCGAACGCGATGCTCGCCGATGCCGCCGTCGAGCCGCCGGGGGCGGGAGGAGCCGACGGCCAGCCGGGGTGCTCGCCGGGAGCGGATGATGCGGCATCCGCTGCGACGTCGACGGTC
>CALANM010000233.1 GCA_937926065.1 uncultured Microbacterium sp. | reverse complement strand
ACACGTACGACGACGTGTTGTCGCCGCCCCAGTGAACGGGCATCGCCTGACCGCCGGCCGTGGCCGAACGAGCGAACAGCACCGCCTCGCCCTCGCCCTTCAGGTCGACGAGCACGTCGTGCACCGCGCGGTTGTAGAGCTGCGTGTACAGGTTGTGCATGCGCGACGGGTCGGAGCCGTCGTGCCACACGACGTCGGTGGGGATCCGCTCGCCGAAGTCGGTCTTGAAGCAGTCGACGCCCTGCGCGACAAGGCGGCGCAGGTGGCCCTGGTACCACTCGGTCGCGGCAGGGTTCGTGAAGTCGACGAGGCCCATGCCCGCCTGCCACAGGTCCCACTGCCACACCGAGCCGTCGGCGCGCTTGACGAGATAGCCCTTCTCGGCCGCCTCAGCGAACAGCGGCGAGCGCTGGCCGATGTAGGGGTTGATCCACAGCGAGATCTTCAGGCCGCGCTCGTGCAGGCGCGCGAGCATGCCGTCGGGGTCGGGGAACACGCGCGCGTCCCACTCGAAGTCGCACCAGTTGAACTCGCGCATCCAGAAGCAGTCGAAGTGGAACACCGACAGGGGCAGCTCGCGCTCGGCCATCCCCTCGATGAACGAAGTGACGGTCTGCTCGTCGTAGTCGGTCGTGAACGACGTCGACAGCCACGGTCCGTACGACCACGCCGGCACGATGGGCGCCCGGCCCGTGAGGGCGGTGTAGCGGCCCAGAATGTCCTTGGGGGTGGGGCCGGCGAAGACGAAGTACTCGAGCACCTCGCCGGGCACCGAGAACTGCACCCGCTCGACGGCCTCCGAGCCCACCTCGAACGACACGTGGCCCGGGTCGTTGACCAGCACGCCGTAGCCGGCCGACGACAGGTAGAACGGGACGTTCTTGTACGCCTGCTCGCTGGAGGTGCCGCCGTCGGCGTTCCAGATCTCCACCGACTGGCCGTTCTTGACGTACGGGCCGAAGCGCTCGCCCAGTCCGTAGATCGTCTCGCCGACGCCGAGGTCGAGCTGCTCGTGCACGAAGGTGCGCTCGTCGGGCACGCCGGTCTCGGCGCGCGCGTTGCCCACGACGCCCGTGTCGACGGCGGCACCCGGGCTCAGGCGGATGTAGCCCTGCGACTTGTGGCCGCTGCCGGTGATGCGCTTGCCATCGACCTCGAACGCGAGCGACCACGGCGCGCCGGGAGAGACGCGGGCCGTCAGGGCGCCGGAGGTCAGCGTCCCCTCATCGGCCGACACGATGCCGACGCCGCCGGCGACCGCACCGGGGAGCGCGAACCCGCCGTGCCAGGCGCCGCCCTCGTGGTGGGCGATCCGCACGCGGATCACGCCCTCGAGCGGCGACGACAGGGTCACGGTGAGCACGGGCCGGTTGAGGGTCGCGCCGCGCGAGGTGATGACCGCGGTGGGGGCCGTCACGACCAGGCCGGCGCCGTCGGCTGCGGCATCCGTCTGCTCGATGTCGAAGGCCTCCTGCGCATACAGGGCCGTGACGCCCGGTCGCAGCTGCCAGAAACCATCGGTGAACTTCATTACTTGACTGCTCCTGCGGTGATGCCGCGCGTAAGGGTGCGCTGGAAGATGAGGAAGAAGATGAGCGTGGGGATGATGCCGAGGAGGGCCGACGCGCTCGTCGTCGTGACGTCCATGAGGCGGTCGCCCTGCAGCACGCTGATCGCCACGGGAACCGTCTGGTTCGCGTTGGAGGCGAGGAACGTCAGCGGGATGAGGAACTCGTTCCACGTCCAGATGAAGAAGAAGATGAGCAGCACCGACAGGGTCGGGCGGCTGATCGGGAACACGACGCGCCACAGGATCTGCCAGCGGGTGGCGCCGTCGAGCGACGCAGCCTCGAGCACCTCCTTGGGGAACGTGCCGTACACAGACGACAGCAGGTAGGTGCCGAACGCCGCCTGCACCACCGTGAAGACGATGATGACCGACCACACGTTGTCGTAGAGTCCGACCTCTTTGAACATGTAGTACAGCGGGTAGAGCAGCGCCTCCTGCGGCAGCAGGTTGGCCATGAGGAACAGCAGCACGATCCACGCGCGGCCGCGCACCCGGCCGATGCCGATGGCGAACGCGTTGAACATCGAGATGCCGACGGCGAGCACCGCGACGACGCCCGAGATGAAGAGGGAGTTCCAGACCTTCTCGGGGAAGTTGACGCGCTCCCAGAACTTGACGAGTCCCGTGAAGTCGAGCTGCTCGGGAAGGGCGAGCGGTCCGGAGGTGGCGTAGTCGACGGGCGACTTGAACGAGTTGACGACGACCAGGTAGAACGGTGCGATCACGAGCAGCGCGCCCACGATCACGAGGGCCAGCAGCAGCCAGTCGATGCCGCGCTTCTTCGTCATGCCGCCACGGCCGCGCGACGCCCTGTCGGCCCTGCGCCGGTCGCTGCGGCGCTGCGGCGCTGCCACGGTGGTGGTGAGAACGGTGCCGGCAGCCATCACAGTCCCGCCCTTTCCTTCTGCTCGATCGAGTTCTGCACGCGGATGAAGACGATCGAGACGATGACGACGACGATCGTCAGGACGGTCGCGATCGTCGCGCCGTAGCCGACGTTCCGCTTCGTGAAGAACTCCTGGTAGGCGTAGAACGCCGGCACGAGGGTGGAGCCCGCGGGACCGCCTCGCGTGATGATGTAGACGGGACCGAAGACCTTGAGCGCCGCGATCGTGCACGTGAGGGTGACGACGAAGATCTCGGGACGGATGATGCTCATCGTGATCGCGTTGAAGCGCTGGAACCAGTTGGCTCCGTCGAGCTCGGCCGCTTCGTACAGCTCCGGGTCGACGCGCTGGAGCGCCGCCATGAAGACGACGATCGGGTAGCCGATCTGCACCCAGACCATGACCACCATCAGCACGATCAGCGCCGACGGCATCTGTCCCAGCCAGTCGTACGGCTCGAGGCCGAACCAGCCGAGCACCTGGTTGAGGGCGCCGTCAGAGCCCGGGCGCACGATCCAGCCGATGACGATGCCGGCGACGGCGATCGGGAGGATCTGAGGCAGGTAGTAGGTGGCGCGCAGGAAGCTGGCGACCTTGCCGCCGAACTTGCGGCCGACGACGTCGAACAGCGCGGCGGCGACGATCAGGCCGACGATCGTGGGGACGACCACCATCGCGATGATCATCCAGACGGAGTTGCTGAACGACGTCCAGAAGTCGGAGTCTCCGAACAGCTTGACCCAGTTGTCGAGGCCGATGAACTCCGGCTCGCGCACGCCCTTCCACTTCGTGAACGTGAGGTACACGTTCCAGACGAGGGGGACGATGACGATCACCAGCAGGAGCACGAAGCCCGGCAGCAGGTAGAGCCAGTAGACGCCCGTGCCGCCCTTGCGCTGCGGGATCGACGGCTCTTCGGGGGGCAGCTTCACGCGGCTCTTTCGCTTTTCAGCAAGCATGGGTCTCTCCAGGGAGTCGCGGGGCGTCGGTCGGGACGCCGCCCCCGCGGGGGATCAACGGAACTCGGCGGTTCCTTCGTCGTACTGCTCGCCCAGGTTGGCGTTGGTGGTCGCGGCATCCTGGACACCGGTCACGAGACCCTGAAGCTCCTGCACGATCACGTCGTAGAAGCCGGGGGCCGGCCAGTCGGGGTAGAACGAGAGGCCGTCGTTGTCGAGCACGCCGTTGAACGTCTCGATGAGTCCGACGCTCTTCTCGTCGGTGATGTCGGCCGGGTCGGCAGCGACGGGCACACCGCCGTTGTTGCCGATGATGGCCTGGATCTCGGGACGCATCGTGATGTCGATGAACTCGTACGCGAGCTCGGCGTTGGAGGCGTTCTCAGGAACGACCCACAGGTTGCCCGACGAGCCGAGCGTGAGGGTCGAGCCGGGGAAGGCCTCGAGCGTCCAGTCGAACGACGTGGCCTCGGTCACGAAGCGGCCGTACCACCACGAGCCCGACACGAAGATCGGAGCGGAGCCGTTGATGAACGACACACCGGCGTCCTCGGCCTTGACCGACGAGACGTCCTTGGCGATGTAGCCCTTGTCGACGTACTCGGCGAGGGTCTCGGTGGCGTAGGTGAGCTCGGGGCCCTGCCAGTCGACCGCGTCGGTGTAGAGCTGGTAGGCGTCGACGAACGAGCGGTCGGCCTTCGACAGCGCGAGCTGGTACCAGAGCTGACCCAGCGGGTACTCGGCGCCGGCCTCGGCCAGCGGCGTGATGCCCTTGGCGACGAACGCGTCGAGCACGTCGACGAACTCGTCGTAGGTGGTGGGGATCTCCAGGCCGGCCTCTTCGAACGCGTCGAGGTTGTAGTACACCCCGACGAACTCGCCGTAGTTCGGGATGCCGTACCAGGTGTCGCCGCCCATGACTCCGTCTTCGGAGTACTTGGCCGTCGTCTGCAGCGAGGGGGCGAGCTTGTCGGCCCAGCCGTACTCGTCGACCGCGTCGGAGATGTCGGCGATCAGGCCCGTGCTGGCGAGGAAGCCCGCGGTGGCGTTGCCCTTGTTGAACTCCATCAGGTCGGGCGCGGCGTCGGTGTCGAGCACCTGGCTGGCCGTCTTCTGGATCTGCTCGAAGGACTTCTCCTCGAACTCGACGGTCGCGCCGGTCTCCTCTTCGAAGATCTCGATGGCCTCGGCCCATGCCTTGCCCATCGCGCTGTCGGCGCCCTCGTAGTGCCACAGCTTGAGGGTCTTGCCCTCGCTGCTGTCTCCGCTGTCCGACGAGCCGGCGCAGCCCGCGAGGGCGAGCGCGCCGATCGTCAGGACTCCGACGGCGGCCAGGCCGCGCCGGGTGGTGCTTCGTGTGATTCGTGCCATGTCGGCACTCCTTTCGCAGTGACCTTCGTTGGTCTCGGGTGGTGCGTCGTCGAGTAGTCGAAGCGCTTCGACGGCGCGCAGGGAAAGACGATGTTCAGTTGGATGCCGGAATGCGCCGCCGTCACTCGGGCCGTCGCGCCGCGCCGGGCGGGGCGACCGAGTGGCGGTCGATGTACGACGGAGGGATGAGATGAAGGGTGGGGGCCGGCGGCTGGTCGGACAGGCACCGCAGCGCCAGCTCGACGGCGAGGCTGCACGACGCCTCGGGGATGAGGGGGATCGCGTCGATGTGCACCGGCAGCGCGTGCGTGTCGAAAGACGCGGCGACCGAGATCAACGAGACGTCGCCGGGCACCTCGAGACCGCGTTCGGCGAGTTCCGCCAGCACTTCGTGGTGCACGTCGTCGGCAGCGTGCAGCAGCAGGGCTGTCGCCCCCGCGTCGAGAAGCTCGCTGACGGCGCGGCGGGTGGCCTCGTCGTTCG
>CALANM010000232.1 GCA_937926065.1 uncultured Microbacterium sp. | reverse complement strand
GCGAACCCGCCGGTCATGCACCCGGACGCGCCGCGCCCAGCGACGACTGTCTCCTCCGCTGCTCCGCCCGCGCCGGCCGAGAACGCACCTGCCGCCGAGGGCCCTGCCGAGTCGGATCCCGCAGAGCCCCCGATCACCCACTCCGCGCAGGAGCCCTCGACGGCGACACGCCCCATCCAGATCTCCGCTCCGCAGGTCGACCTCGGCGACCTCGGCCTCGACGACCTGGGCGACCGGCTCGGGCTCGCCGACGACGAAGACGAAGTGGGGCCGACGTCATGAGGCTCGGCCTGATCCTCGGCGAAGCGCTCACGGGCCTCCGCCGCAACGCGTCGATGGTGATCTCCGTCATCCTGGTCACCTTCGTGTCACTGACGTTCGTCGGTGCGGCGATGCTCATGCAGCTGCAGATCGCCAAGATGCATGACTTCTGGGTCGACCGGGCGCAGGTGGCGGTCTTCCTCTGCAGCTCGATCTCGACCACCCCGACGTGCACGGACGGCGTCGCCAGCGACGACCAGATCGCCGCCGTGCAGGAGAAGCTCGACAGCCCTGCGCTCCAGTCGGTCGTGCGCGACTACCGCTTCGAGTCCCGTGAAGAGGCGTATCAGGCCGTGCTCGACCTCTACGGCGAAGACTATGCCGAGTTCGTCACGGAAGATCAGATGAACGAGGCGTTCCGCATCAACCTCGTCGACCCCACGCGCGCTGACGTCATCTCGGAGGCGTTCGGCGGCATGGACGGCGTCGAAGGGGTGCAGAACCAGATGCAGTATCTCGACCCGCTGTTCGACGCGCTCACGGTGGCCACGTACATCGCGGTCGGCATCGCCGTGCTCATGCTCATCGCGGCGGTCCTGCTGATCGCGACGACCATCCGGCTGTCCGCGTACGCGCGTCGCCGTGAGCTGGGCATCATGCGGCTCGTCGGCGCGTCCAACCGGTTCATTCAGACGCCGTTCATCCTCGAGGGCATGTTCGCGGCGCTGATCGGGTCGGTTCTTGCGAGCGTCGCGATCGTCCTCGGACTTCACTTCGGCGTCAACGGCTACCTGCGCGAGCGCGTGGAGTTCGTCACGACCTGGGTCGGGATGCGGGATGCTGCCATGGTGATCCCGGCGATCATCGCGGTCGGTCTGGTGCTCGCCGCTGTCTCCGCCGGCTTCGCGATCCGTCGCTGGCTCCGCGCCTGAGGTAGGCTGAACGGCTGCCGTTCTTTCGCTTTCCGTCGAGCGGCACCCGAACGACAGGAGTCATCATGCCCAGGGAACGCGGGGAGAAGGTCATCGCGACCAACCGTCGCGCGCGCCACGAGTACGCCATTGAGAAGACGTACGAGGCCGGGCTGGTGCTCACCGGAACCGAGGTCAAGTCGCTGCGTCAGGGCCGCGCCAACCTCAGCGACGGCTACGCCTACATCGACGGCGGCCAGGCATACCTGGATGCCGTCAACATCCCCGAGTACTCGCAGGGGCATTGGACCAATCACTCGGCCAAGCGCACGCGGAAGCTTCTGCTGCACAAGGAAGAGATCGTGAAGCTCTCGCATGCCATCAGTGCCGGCGGCTACACGCTCGTCCCCCTCAAGCTCTATTTCAAGGACGGGCGCGCGAAGGTCGAGATCGCCGTGGCCAAGGGCAAGCGCGAATTCGAGAAGCGGCAGACGATCCGGGAGCGCGAGGACAAGCGCGAGGCCGAGAGGGCGATGCGCCTCCGCAACCGCCTGGGGGAGTGACCCCCAGACTCAGCTCGCGCGGAACCGCGCCTCGACGGCCGCCGAGACGACGATCTCGTCGGGTTGGAAGCCGACCGCTCCTGCCGGCCCGGCGGCATCCATGAGTTCGGCTGCCGCCTTCGCGTACATCCGCGGAGCCACGTCCTGCCGCCCCGGAGTGAGCAGCCCCAGATCGGCGATCTCGAGGGGTGTCACGGTGCTCCGCCCGATCGCCGATGCATAGGCGGTCGCGCGCTCGACTGCGACCGTGACGGCGTTGACGGCGACCTCTCGCTCGACGCGAGCCCGCGTCTCGGGGGACAGCTCCCACGAGACCGAACCGACGTGCAGGCCGTCGCGGCCGGCCAGGTCGTTGAGCCAGTCCGAGAGCGCCGTGAAGTCGGTGAAGGTCGCGGCGAGCTCGACCGACCCGTGGTGGACGAGATCGAGCACCTTGCCCTCCGCGTTCCATGGACGCTCGGCCCAGATCGAGGTGCGCTGACTGGCCCACGACTCGATCGTGCCGGCCGCCTGGCGCGCGGCGAGATCGTCTCGCAGCGGACTGGCGAGCTCAGCGACGCGAGCTACGACGTCGGCGCGGTCCGGCCCGTCGACCGACACGGTGACTCGCGCGGTCCCGCGCTCGGGCAGCACTCGGGTCTCGCTCTCGCCGCGCACGGTGACGACGACTTCGTTCATGCCCCGACTCTAGACGACGAGGAATGCGGATCTTCCGCGCGGTGTTGTATCCTGTGATGCTCGGGTGCACCGCATCTGAGATGACAACTCCACAGTGTGACAGTGGTCCTGCCGCAAGGCGCCACGGGGATGATCGGTTTCGACATCGCCTGTGATGCTGCGGGAAGCGGGCCGAGGATGCAGGGTTATCTCGTTAACGATCTCTGCGAACCAATAACTGCCGAAAAGAAGCAGTCCGACTTCGCCCTCGCTGCCTGAGCAGCGAGCCCGAGTCCGTCAGCGCGTGACTGATCCCGTCACGTTCCCTGGCGTCATCTAAGGGATCTTGCTGTGCAACGGCGTCCGGACGTTGCACGGGACTTCTCCCGGACTGGGCTCGTCGACTCAGGTGTCTGTGACTAAGGGTCGGGGCCGAGCAGAACGAATTTCACAGACTGCGCCCGGAGAAGACGCCGCTTTTCAGCGATGGACGGGGGTTCGATTCCCCCCATCTCCACCAGATCACTGTCACCGTCACGAGGCCCGGTGCTCGAGTTCACGCTTGAGCATCGGGCCTCTGTCGTACACGCACCCGTCGATCGTCTACAGACCTGGGACGTCTCGTTCGCCTCGTGTCTTGACGCGGGTCGGTGCGGAGACGATGATGAGCGCCGGACCGTGCCGGTGCGCCGGTGTTCGGCCCGATTCGACGCCGGACGGCAGTTGAGGGGAGCCGCTTCCGCCCGGAGCCACAGTGCTCGGCGGCTCTGCCGAGCTGGATTCGGAGGTGTCATGAAGAAGTCGCGTGTGCTCGTCGCAGGTGCTGCCGCGCTCGGGCTCGTTCTCTCAACGCCAGTCGTGGCGTCAGCCGGTCCGCAGCGACCGGCTCCCGACCTCGATCCGGTCGTCCGATCGGAGCAGGTGGTCGCCCCGTTCAACCTCGACATCGCGGGCAGGAAGGTCTATGTGGCCGACGGTTTCGCGAACGTCGTCGGCACGCTGTCGAAGGACGGCTCCATCAGCGCTATCGCGTCGCCCGCGGCGGGCGCTTCGGGCGTCGAGCGCTCTCGCGACGCCAGGACGCTGGCGTTCACGACGACCGACGGTGGTCCCGGCGCCATCACGGCGAGCGGCCTCAACCTCTGGGGCCCGCGCGGCTCCAAGGTCTATGCCGACACCCTGGCGTACGAGACGGCGAACAACCCGGACGCGAGCGTGATGTACGGCGTCGCGAACCCGAGCCCGTGCGTCTCGGATGCGCTCACAGCTGCGGGGCTCCCCGTGAGCTACCGCGGTGTGGTCGATTCCCACGCGTACTCCGTCACGCAGTGGGGCAAGAAGTGGATCGTCGCGGATGCCGGGGCGAATGCGCTTCTCTCGATCGACAAGCGGGGCGGAATCCGCACGCTCGCCGTCTTGCCTGCGCAGCCGACCACCATCACCGCGGAGATGGCATCGAACCTCGGCCTGCCGGCGTGTGTGGCGGGCGTCACCTACAGGTTCGAAGCGGTGCCCACCGACGTCGAGGTCGGCCGTGACGGCATGCTGTACGTGACGACGCTTCCCGGCGGACCGGAGTCGGCCGTGCTGGGTGCTCGTGGTTCGCTGTGGAAGGTGAACCCCTGGACCGGCAAGGTGAAGAGGGTCGCGAGCGGCTTCCTCGGGGCCACCAACCTCGCCGTGGGAAAGCGCGGTGAGATCTACGTCGCGGAGTACTTCGCGAGCAAGATCTCGGTCGTCACCAAGGGGAAGAAGAAGGACTTCCTCCAGCTCACCAACGTCGTGGCGGTCGAGTCGGGTCGCAATGGCTCGCTGTGGGCTGGGACGACGATCTCGCTCGATCCGTCCGGTCCGCAGGTGCCCGGGACGATCGTCGAGATCGTGAAGGGCAAGGGACACAAGAAGGCGTCGTTCCGACACTGAGTGCGCGGAGAGGTCCGGGCCTCCCGTGCTCGCGGCCCGGACCTCCTCCGCATGCCGACCGGCCCCTCGCGCTGCGCCGCGCCGTCATCGGCGTTTGACTCACTGCCAGAGTGCGTAGATCGGAATTTCACGCCCGAGCACGCGCTCGGCGGCCCGATGTCCCGAGTGCATGGCAGCCGTCACGGTCGCGGGGTCGTCCGTCCACGTCGCCTCGCCCGCGAGGTGCAGGACGCCGCCGATGGGGGTCGCGATGGCGTCGTGATCCTCCGTCACCGAACCGCGCATCATGTACGCATACGCACCGTGCGCCCAGGGGTCGTCCTGCCATCGGCTGACGGCGATGTGCGACGGATCGGGGATGCCGTCGCCGTACAGGCGTCGCAGCTGGACCATGACGGATTCCGCGATCTGCTCGTCGGTCCACGTTCGGGTCTCGACGGCCGCGGGACCCGCGGCGAAGGTCAGGAGCGTCGGCTCTCCGTGGAGCGCAGTGAGGTCGTACCACGAGTGCCACCACACGCTCTCCGGTCCCTGCTGGCGGACGGCGTAGACGTCGTCTTCCCAGAACTTCGAAGTGAACCGGAGGAACACCTTCTCGAAGGCGTTCATGTGCAGGCGGCTGAGCGGCCGTGCCACCTCCGCCGGCAGGGGCGGGTCGATCTCGAAATCATCCGACTGGAGCACTCCGACGGGGACCGTGACGACGGCAGCCGCGGCGGCGAACTCGCCGCGATCCGTCGTCACAGTGACGCCTCTCTCATGCCAGTGGACGCGCGAGACCGCGTGCTCGAGTCGTACGTCGAGCCCTTCGGCGAGTCGCCTAGGCAGGACGTCGTAGCCGTCGGGGAAGACCACCTCGTCGCCGTCGACC
>CALANM010000231.1 GCA_937926065.1 uncultured Microbacterium sp. | reverse complement strand
GCCCCGCCGGCACCGGCGATCCCACGGCGGCGGCGAGCGCCACGAGGCTCTGCGGCTCGTCGACGACCATGAGGATCGCCTCGATGCGCCGCGCGACGTCGGCCGGCTCCTGCGAGCGGGCGACGACCTCTTCGTGCTCAGTCGCGTCGGTCACGGTCGGCTCGGTCACGTCATCGGTCATAGTCGGCTCCCAGCGTGGCGAGGTTCTCTTCGGACCACCGCTCGGCGGTCCAGCGCAGCGTGAGCTCGCCCAGGGGCTCCAGCTGCTCGAAGGTGAGGGCGGCGTGGCGGTACAGCTCGAGCACGGCGAGGAAGCGCGCCACGACGATGCCGGTCTGGTCGACACCGGCCACAAGCTCCCGGAAGCTGAGCTGACCGGCGCCGCGCAGCAGCGTCACGACGACGGCCGCCTGCTCGCGGATCGACACGAGCGGCGCATGCAGGTGGTCCAGTCCGACGTGCGGGATCTCCTTGGGCGCGAACGCGAGCATCGCGATCGCCGCGAAGTCCTCCTTCGACAGCGTCCACACGAGCTCGGGCACCGCGCGGCGGTACTTCTCGTCGAGTCGCACGGAGCGCACGTGCCGGCGCTCCTCCCGTTGCAGGCAGCGTGCGAACCAGGCGGACACCTCCTTGAACGCGCGATACTGCAGCAGACGCGCGAACAGCAGGTCACGCGCTTCCAGCAGCGCCACCGACTCGGCATCGACCAGTTCGCCCTGCGGGAGCAGACCGGCGACCTTCATGTCGAGCAGTGTCGCGGCGACCACGAGGAACTCCGAGGCCTGCTCGAGCTCCTCCTCGTCTTCGAGGCCCTTGAGGTACGAGATGAATTCGTCGGTCACCTTGCTGAGCGACACCTCGGTGATGTCGAGCTCGTGCTTGGAGATCAGGCTCAGCAGCAGATCGAACGGGCCGTCGAAGTTCGACAGCGAGACACGGAAGCCCGGATCGTCGGATGCCGCGCCCTCCTCTCCCAGCACGCTCACGGGCGCCTCTGCCGGCACCGGCGCAAGGTCGGCCTCGACGACCGGCTCGTCCTCCGTCGAGGGGCCGTCAGGCGACGGCGCCACGGGCGACCAGCTCCCGCGCCAGCCGCAGGTATGCCTGCGCGGCGGCATGCTCGGGCGCGAACTTGGTGATGGGAACACCCGACACCGACGCGTCGGGGAACTTCACGGTGCGGCCGATCACGGTCTCGAGCACGTCGTCGCCGAACGCCTCGACGACGCGCTCGAGCACTTCGCGCGAGTGGAGGGTGCGCGGGTCGTACATCGTCGCCAGCACGCCGTCGAGCGTGATCGAGGGGTTGAGGCGGTCGCGCACCTTGTCGATGGTCTCGATCAGCAGCGCCACGCCTCGCAGCGCGAAGAACTCGCATTCGAGCGGGATGAGCACGCCGTGGCTCGCCGTCAGGGCGTTGACCGTGAGCAGACCGAGCGAAGGCTGGCAGTCGATGAGGATGACGTCGTAGTCGCCGGCGACCTTGCGCAGCACGCGGGCGAGGATCGTCTCGCGCGCGACCTCATTGACCAGGTGCACTTCTGCTGCCGACAGGTCGATGTTGGCGGGGAGGACGTCGAGCCCTTCGACCGACGAATGGACGATGACCTCGTTCGGGTCGCGCTTGGTGTCCAGCAGCAGGTCGTAGACGGTCGGGACGTCGTGAGTCTGGATGCCGAGACCCGCCGACAGTGCGCCCTGCGGGTCGAAGTCGACCGCGAGCACGCGGCGGCCGTACTGGGCCAGCGACGCGGCGAGGTTGATGGTGGTCGTCGTCTTTCCGACGCCGCCCTTCTGGTTGCACAGCGAGATGATGCGCGCCGGCCCGTGGCCGTCGAGCTTGGGCGGAGTCGGAAAACCGTGGTACGGACGACCGGTCGGACCGATCGGGGTGTCGTCCGCGGACGCCTGCTGCGTCCCCCGCGACTTCTGCGCCACCGACTCTCCTGCTCTCTGATGCGTGCGGTTCGATTCTCGCACAGCCCGCGCCCGCGCCGACGTTGCGCGCACGGGTGTCTCCCCAGCGTAACGGCGCGATTCAGCGGGCGCGGGGGTGGGATGTCGCGTACACGTCGCGCAGGGCGTCGACGGTGACGTGGGTATAGATCTGCGTCGTCGCGACGGATGCGTGCCCCAGCAGCTCCTGCACGACTCGCACGTCCGCCCCGCCCTGCAGCAGGTGGGTCGCGAACGAGTGGCGCAGCGTGTGCGGCGACACATGGGCGGTCAGCCCGGCACGGTCGGCCGCCTGCTGGATGATGAGCCATGCGCTCTGCCGGGACAGCGGGGCGCCGCGCACGCCGAGGAACAGCCGCGGCGTCGCACGGCCGCGACGCGACAGCTCCGGACGCGCCCGTGCCAGGTACGCGTCGACCGCGGCGCGGGCGTACGATCCGACCGGCACGATGCGCTCCTTCGAGCCCTTGCCCCGCAGCCGCAGCACGTCGCCGTGCGCGAGATCGTCGACGTCGAGCTGCACGATCTCCGACACGCGCGCGCCCGTCGCGTACAGCAGCTCCAGGAGCGCTCGATCACGCAGGCGCGCCAGGCTCGCGTCACCGGTCTCCATGGCATCCGGCCCCGGCGTGGGACCTGCCGCGTCCAGCAGCGCCTCGACCTGCTCGATCGTGAGGGCCTTCGGGAGCCGCTGCGGTGTCTTCGGCGGGCGAAGCCGCGCACTCGGATCCTCGTCGGTGATGCCTTCACGCGTGATGAAGCGGTGCAGTCCCCGCACCGACGACTGCAGCCGTGCGAGCGAGGTCGCCGCCGGCGGCGGCTGCGCCGAGGCGCGTTCGGCGGCGAAGTCCGCCACCTGCTGCGGCGTCACGCTCTCGATCTCCTCGACCCCCCGCGCGGTCAGCCACGCGACGTAGCCGGCGAGGTCGCGCCGGTACGCCGCCAGGGTGTGCTCCGAGAGGCCGCGCTCGATCGTGACATGCCGCAGATAGCTGTCGACCGCCCGCTCGAGCCGCACGTCAGCGCCCCGACGACGCGTTCCTGCGCAGCCGCTCCGCCGCGGCGAGCACGCC
>CALANM010000230.1 GCA_937926065.1 uncultured Microbacterium sp. | reverse complement strand
CGGCGGTTGCGCCCCCAGCCCGCTACGCCGGCCTCACGCGCGACCATCCGCATCGTGTAGCGGTAGCCCACGCCCTGCACTCCTCCTTCGACGACCACGTGCACGCGTCTCATGTCGTCATCCTCGCATCAGGGTGCCACGCCCGCACCCCCACGCTCGCTCGCCGGTCAGGGCCAGACGAGGCTCACGGCGATCGCGATCATGACGATCGCGATGATGCCGTCCAGAATCCGCCATGCCCGGGGCGCTGCGAGCCAGCGGCCCAGATAGCGGGCGCCGAAGGCCAGACCGAAGAACCACACGACGCTCGCCGTCGCCGCTCCGGCCGCGAACCACCAGCGCAGCTCGCCGTGGGCGCTGGCCACCGACCCGAGCAGGAAGACGGTGTCGAGATAGACGTGCGGATTCAGCCACGTCAGCGCGAGGCACGTGAGCAGCACGGGAACCAGGCGCGTGCGGGTGAGGGTCGCCGTGCGGCCTCTGCCGGCCGGTGCGGGGGCCCCGTCCACACCGTCCTGGCTGTCGCTGCCGAGATCGGCGCGCAGCGCGTCGCCGGACGGTCGAAGGGCGCGCCGTGCGGCGAGAAGGCCGTAGACCATCAGAAACAGGAACCCCGCCCAGCGCACGACGTCGATGAGCCACGGAGCGGCCTGGAGGGCGAGCCCGAGTCCCGAGACGCCCACTGCGATCAGGACGGCATCCGAGACGGCGCACACGATCGCGACGGCGAGCACGTGCTCGCGGCGCACACCCTGGCGCAGCACGTACAGATTCTGCGCACCGATCGCCACGATGAGCGACAGGCCGAGACCGAAGCCGGCGACGAGGGAGGGGAGCACGCTTCGACGCTAGGCGACTCGGCATCCGTAGACCAGTTCAACTCGCTTCACTTCCTTAAGCTGTGCTTATGCAGCTGTCGGCCGAGCTCGCCCGCACGCTCGCCCTCGTGATCGACGAGGGGAGTCTGGATGCCGCCGCGCGGCGTCTGCACCTCACGCCCTCGGCCGTCAGTCAGCGCATCAAGGCGCTCGAAGAGCAGGTCGGCCGCGTCCTCCTCGTCCGTGCGAAGCCGGCACGACCCACCGCGGCAGCACACGCCGTCGTGCGCTACGCCCGGCAGATCGCACTGCTGGAGAACGACGCCCTCGCGGAGCTCGGTGCCGACGAGGCGCGAGTGAGCGTGCCGCTCGCGGTGAACGCCGACTCCCTGGCCACGTGGTTCCTGAGACCGCTCGCCGAGCTCACCGAACGGCATCCGATCGTCTTCGACCTGCACCGCGACGACCAGGACTTCACCGCGTCGCTGCTCGAGGAGGGGACCGTCATGGGTGCCGTGACCTCGCGCTCGGAGCCCGTGGCCGGATGTCGTGCCGTCCCGCTCGGGACGATGCGCTACCACGCCGTCGCGACGCCGCGGTTCGTGGAGCGCTTCCTGCCGCGCACGCGCGCGCAGGGCGGGCCCGCCGCCGAAGAGCTCTCGGCAGCGCCGCGCGTGGACTTCGACCGTCGCGACGACCTCCAGCGGCAGTGGCTCGCAGACATCGGGGCGGCGGACGACGGTCCGCGCCACTACGTCCCGGCCTCCCACGACTTCGCCTCCGCGATCGCCCTCGGACTCGGATGGGGGCTGCTGCCACGGTTCCAGTCCGATCGGGCGCTCTCCGCCGGCGATCTCGTGCTCCTGGGCGGGCCGCCCGTCGACGTGCCGCTCACCTGGCAGCAGTGGAACCTCACGTCGCCCCTGCTCGATGCGGTCGCCGACGCGATCGTCGGTCACGGCCGCGCGGTGCTCACGCAGGACGTCAGAGGTCGCTGACGCGCAGGACCACCTTGCCGCGGGAATGACCGCGCTCGAGCTCCGTGTGCGCCGCGGCGGCATCCGCGAGATCGAACACCTGGTCCACGTAGACCTGGATCGCGCCCGACTCGAGCAGGCGCGCGATCGTCGACAGCACACCGCCGTCAGGGATGACCTTGTCCACCGTCGCCGGCCCGCCGGCGGCGGCCGCCTGCTCGGCATAGTCAGGCCAGGCGCCCGTGGGGACCATGATGTAGAGGCCGCCGGAGCGGAGCGTCGTGAGCGAACGTGTGCCCGTGTCGTCGTGCACATTCCCGACGAGGTCGATCACGACATCCACCTCGCCCACGACGTCTTCGAAGCGCGTCGTCGCGTAGTCGATGACGACCGATGCGCCCAGCTCGCGCAGCCACGGCAGGTTCGCGGCCGATCCAGTCGCCGTCACGTGCGCCCCGAAGTACGACGCCAGCTGCACTGCGAAATGACCGACACCACCCGACCCCGCGTGGATCAGCACCCGCTGGCCCTCGTGCGCGTGGGCGGTCTCGACGACGAGCCCCCACGCGGTGAGCGCCGCGAGCGGCACCCCGGCAGCCGCGACGTGTGACAGCGACGGCGGCTTGCGCGCCACCGACAGCGACGGCGCGACCACGTACTCGGCGTACGAGCCGCCAGAACGCGGGAACGACGTCATGCCGAACACCTCCGTGCCCGGCTGCAGCGGGTGGGACTCGTATGGGGCCTTCACGACGATGCCGCTGAAGTCGAACCCGAGCGTGCTGGGAGACGCCGAGATCGCGCCCGCAACGCCGCGCCCGGCGCGCGTCTTGGCGTCGATGGGGTTCGTGCCCGCTGCGACGACCTTGATCAGCAGCTCGCTCATGACGGGCGACGGAACGGGGATCGTGTCCTCACGGAGCACGTCGGCGGCGCCAGGGGCGTCGAACACCATCGCGCGCATCGACTCGGGCAGCGCCGGAACGGCGGTGGGAGTGGCCTCGGGGAGGGTCGCAGAGCGTAGGGGGCGGAATCTCATCGGACTCTCCTTCCTCGAGCTGGGGGGACGCTGCGACGCGCACACCGCCGTGGTGAGCGCGTGCCACCAGTCAACCCTGATATTGTCTCCATCGTGTTACGCCGGTGCTACCGGATGGCTCCGGCGACGCGGCGTTCAGCAGCCAGCAGACCGACGACTGAGGCGCTTCAGCCGGCGTCCGGCCGCTCGCCCGTCGTGAGGGCGTGCAGCAGGCGTGTGAGATTGCGGATGTCGTCGACGTTCCACTCGGCGAGGCTGTCGTGGAGGAGATTCTCGTGCGGCGCGCGGGCTGCCTCGAGGCGCGCCCGACCCTCCGCCGTCGGCGACAGCAGGCTCGAGCGCCCGTCGTGCGGATCAGGGTGGCGCTCGATGAGCCCGAGCGCCTCGAGATCGCGGACCGTGCGCGACAGCTGTCCCTTGTCCAGCTGAAGCTGCTCGGCCAGCGCCGTCTGAGTCACCGACTCGCGCCGCGCGATCGTCGTGAACACCTTGTAGGCTCCCGGCAGCATCCCCGGGCTCACACGCTGCGCATTCTCGGTGACGATGCGCCGGAACCGGTTGACCAGCTCCCCGAACTCCGCCTCGAGGGCCCGCACCGCGTCGATGCGAGCCCCGTCAGCTCGGGCGCCAGGGGTGTCGGTCGGCTGCGCGGACCTCGGGCACATGCGGATCAGCTCTCCGATCCGCTGCGGGAGGCCGGGCCCGAACCGGCATCCGTCGCCCCGTCATCGACGACCCGCACCGAGCCGGTCGCCGTGAGCGCACCCATGCCCTCAGACACCGACACGGTAGCCAGGTCGGCCTCGCTCGCGCGCATGCGCTCGGTGGTGGTCATGGTCGTCAGCGGCTTGTTGGGGAGGAACACGATCGCCAGCAGGCTGATGACCGCGAACGGCACCGCGATGAGGAACGCGTGCGAGATACCCGTGGCGTAGATGTCCTCGAAGACGATGCGCAGAGCCTCCGGCATCGCGGACACCTGCGGCAGTGAGCCCGACTGGAGCTGCGCGCTCCACTCGGCCGCCTTGTCGCCCAGGCTCATGAGGGCCGCGGCGATGTCGTCCTTGCGCTGCCCGACCAGGTCGGTGACGCTCGCGGCCAGGGCGGCGCCCATGACCGAGACGCCGATCGTGCCGCCCAGGCTGCGGAAGAACGTCACACCCGAGCTTGCCACGCCGATCTCTGTCGGCTTGCTCGTGTTCTGCACGACGAGCACCAGGTTCTGCATCGTCATACCGACGCCCGCGCCCAGCAGGAACATGTACACGGAGACCAGGAAGAAGTCGGTGTCGTAATGGATCGTGGACAGCAGGGTCGAGCCGGCGATGAGCGACACGCCGCCGATGACGAGGAACGTCTTCCACCGGCCCGTCTTGGTGATGAGCGCGCCCACACCGATCGACGAGATCAGCAGGCCGCCGATCATCGGGATCGTCATGATGCCCGCCTCAGTCGGCGTCGCGCCACGGGCCAGCTGCATGTACTGGCTGAGGAACACCGACGCGCCGAACATCGCGATGCCCGTCGCGATCGACGCGACGACCGAGAGGGTGAACGTCAGGTCGCGGAAGAGCGACAGCGGGATGAGCGGCTCCTTGGAGCGCAGCTCGACGATCACGAACAGGACGGCTCCGACCAGCGCGCCACCGACCATGAGGGCCGTCTCGGTGCTCCACCAGTCGAACGAGTCGCCCGCGAGGCTCACCCAGATGAGCAGCAGAGACACCGCTGCCGACAGCAGCACGATGCCGAGATAGTCGATGGACGTCTTCTTCTTGGCGCGCACAGGGCTGTGGAGCGTGGTCTGGACGATGATGAGCGCCGCCACGGCGAAGGGAAGCGCGACGAAGAAGTTCCAGCGCCAGCCCCACGCGTCCGTGATGACGCCGCCCAGCAGCGGACCTCCGATCGTGGAGACCGCCATCACCGCGCCGAAGAGACCCATGTAGCGGCCGCGCTCACGCGGGCTGATGATGTCGGCCATGAGCACCTGGCTGAGGGCCGCGAGACCGCCGGCGCCGAGGCCCTGCACGGCGCGGAACGCGATGAGGGTCTCGGAGTTCTGCGAGAAGCCCGCCGCGGCGGTCGCCAGCACGAAGATCACGAGGGCGATCTGATAGAGCAGCTTGCGGTTCATGAGGTCCGCGAGCTTGCCCCAGATGGGCGTAGAGATCGCTGTCGTGAGCAGCGTCGCCGTGACGACCCACGTGAAGGCGGCCTGATTGCCGCCGAGGTCGTGGATGATCACCGGCAGCGAGGTGGAGACGACGGTCGACGCGAGCATCGACACGAACATGCCGAGGATGAGACCGGACAGCGCCTCGAGCACCTGACGGTGCGACATGCGGGGCTTGTCGACGGACTCCGGGGAAGAAGAGGTCATGACATCCTTGAGTTAGTTGACTTGAGTCAAAAGTTGAGAAGGGTCAACTATATGTGGTTCGTTGACGGGTGTCAACTATCGGCACTGATGCAGCGCGTGGGGCGGGTGCCGACGGCTGAGCCGCTTGCGGGCCGCGTGCGGCGGAGGGCCGAGGTCAGTCGGCGAGGGCGAGCGCCCGGAACGGCTCACGCGGACGCGCGGGCACGGCATCCGCTGGCCCGGCCGTGCCGGAGGGGGCGCCGCGGCGCTGCATCGTGCGACGGTAGAGCTCGTCGATCAACTCCGTCGCGAGGCCCACGAGGTGGCGGATCTCGCGCTCGTCGCGGTCGACCCAGGCGCAGCGGGGCTCGTCGGAGACGGGGACGAAGTCGTCGTGCTGCTCCCACACCACGAGTGTGCGCTCGGCCCCGAGGACGTGCTGCTGCCACCAGACCTGGCGGAGGTAGGTGCGCGGGATCGAGCGCCACGGCTTGTTCGTGGTCTTGATCTCGCAGAGCGTGACGCGTCCCGACGCGTCGACCGAGATGCCGTCGGGCGTTGCGAGGTGCCGCTTCTCGATCTGCGCGTGGAACAGCGCCGACGACGGCTGGATGCTGTGCGTCGCGGCGACCCAGGCGGCGATCTCGGGCTCGCGGCGCCGGCCGTACGCCGTGTACGCGTTGCCGGAGAAGCCCGACCCGCCCGAGAGCTTGGCGTCGGCGGCGCGCGCGATTGACTTCGCCCCGGACAGGTGCGCGACGTCGGTGGCGGTGATCCCGCGTGAGCGGGCGCGCAGCCAGGCGACGCGATCGCGGGAGTCGGCGATGATCCGAGAGGCCAGCTCGGGTGCGACGCGAGCGATGGCCTCCGGACTCATGCCTTCGAGGCTAACCCGACCCGGCGACCTCGCCCGACCGCGACACCCGCCGCGCCCCTCCTCGGCGGCCTGTCGCTCGCCGGCGGGACGCGCACCGTCGCCGCGCTC
>CALANM010000229.1 GCA_937926065.1 uncultured Microbacterium sp. | reverse complement strand
GGCTGAGCCCCGCCGGCGCCGCTGGCCGTGGATCGTCGCGCTGCTCGTCGTGGTCGTGCTGATGGCCGTCGCGTGGATCGTCGGCGAGCAGGTCGCCCGCGGCCTCATCGAGCGCACGATCCGCGAGCAGGCGATCACGCGCCTCGATCTCGCGGCCGACCATGAGATCGACGTCGACCTTCCGGGGTCCGTGCTGCTGCCGCTGCTGGCGGGCAGCATCTCATCGGTGCGCGTGGCATCCGACGACATCCCCCTCGGCGACGCGAGCGGCGACATCGTCGTCGAGGCGAAGGACGTTCCCGTCTTCGGCGACGGTGACTGGAGCGGCGCATACGCGACCGTCACGCTGGACGAGCCGCAGCTCCAGCGTCTCCTCTCGTCGATCGACGGCTTCCCCGCGGCGACCGTCGAGATCGACGCGCCGGATCTCGCGGCCACCTTCGAGATCGACGCTCTGCTCGCGAGAGTGCCCGTGGGCGTCGCGCTCACGCCGCGGGCCCAGGGCGGCGACCTCGTGCTCACGCCGACGACGTTCCGCGTGGCGGGCGCCGAGGTCTCCGCTGACGCGGTGCTGCGGCAGTTCGGCGCGATCGCGTCGACGGTCGTGCGCGACTGGGAGGTGTGCATCGCCGATCGTCTCCCGGCCGCCGTGACGCTCACCGATGCGAGGGCTGAGCGTGGCGCCGTGGTCGCCCGCTTCGAGATCGACAGTGCGATCCTGCGCGAAGGCGCCGCGCGCGAGAAGGGCTCCTGTGACTGACAGCGTCGCCCCTGACGGGCGGAGCCGAACCGGTGCCCTAGACTTTCACACACCGCCTGTCACCGCTGTTCCGGCGTGATGATCCCGCCGACAGCGACCGTCTCCACCCGATTGGTTGCTCATCGTGTCCGCCCCTGACAACCGTCCCCTCGTGCCCGACTGGCTGGTCGCGCCGGAGGATGCCAACGGACTCGTCCCCTCCGTGTGGCCCGAGTCGGCCTGTCGCGACGAGTCGGGCGCCCTGTCGATCGGCGGCGTCTCGGTGGAGGAACTGAAGGAGCAGTTCGGCACCCCGCTGTACGTGCTCGACGAGCCGGGCGTCCGCGCCCGCGCCCGCCGCGTGCGAGAGGCATTCGACGCGGCGACCGCCCGCCACGGCGTGCGCGCCCGGGTGTACTACGCGGGCAAGGCGTTCCTGAGCACCGAGGTCGTTCGGTGGGTGACCTCCGAGGGCCTCGCCGTCGACGTGGCGACCGGGGGAGAGCTCGCGATCGCGCTCGCCGGAGGCGCTGACCCGTCCCGCATCGGCCTCCACGGCAACAACAAGTCGACCGCCGAGCTCGACGCGGCCGTCGCGCACGGCCTCGGCTCCGTCATCGTCGACAGCCCGATCGAGATCGAGCGGCTCGCCGCGATCGCCGAGCGGCGCGGATCCGTGCAGAACGTGCTCGTGCGCGTCAACAGCGGCGTGCACGCCGAGACGCACGACTTCCTCGCCACGGCCCATGAAGACCAGAAGTTCGGGTTCGCGCTGAGCGACGCGACCGCCGTCGTGGCCCGCATCCGCGAGCTGCCATCGCTGCGCTTCATCGGCCTGCACTGCCACATCGGCTCGCAGATCTTCGGCACCGCGGGCTTCGCCGAGTCCGCCGCGCGCCTGGTCGAGGTGCACGCCCAGCTTCTCGCCGGCGGCGAAGTCCCGCTGCTGAACCTCGGCGGCGGCTTCGGAATCGCCTACACGTCGGCCGACGACCCGACGCCCATCGAGCAGCTCGCCGACGGCATCGTCGACGCCGTCGCGCGCGAGTGCGCCGCCCGCGGCATCCCCATGCCCGACCTCGCCTTCGAGCCCGGTCGCACGATCGTCGGGCGCGCGGGCGTCACCCTCTACGAGGTCGGCACGGTCAAGCCCGTGCAGGCGACCGACGACCTCACGCGCCTGTATGTGAGCGTCGACGGCGGCATGAGCGACAACGCACGCCCCGCTCTCTACGGCGCGCAGTACTCCGCTCGCGTCGCGTCGCGGGTCTCGGATGCCGCCCCCGCGCTCGCCCGCGTCGTCGGCCGTCACTGCGAGTCGGGCGACATCGTCGTCGACGCCGAGTACCTTCCGGCAGACGTGACGCCGGGCGACCTGCTCGCGGTGCCCGCAACCGGCGCCTACTGCTATTCGCTCTCCAGCAACTACAACGCGGTGCCGCGCCCGCCGGTCGTGGCCGTCGGCGACGGCCGTGCCCGCGTCATCGTGCGGGGGGAGACGATCGCCGACCTGCTGGCACGCGACGTCGGCGCCGACGCCTCGAACACCACTCCGACGATCCCTGGGGGACTGAATGACTGATGACCGTCGCCTGCGGGTGGCGCTGCTGGGGGCCGGCTCCGTCGGTTCACAGGTCGCTGCGCTCCTGCTGAAGCACTCCGCCGAACTCGCCGAGCGTGCGGGAGCCGAGCTGGAGCTGGTGGGCATCGCGGTGCGCGACGTCGACGCGCCGCGCGACGCCGACCTTCCGCGCGAGCTGCTCACGACCGACGCCGAGCCGCTCATCGTCGGAAGCGACATCGTCATCGAGCTCATGGGCGGCATCGAGCCCGCTCGCAGCTCCATCCTCAAAGCGCTCGCCGCCGGTGCCGACGTCGTCACGGGCAACAAGGCCCTGCTGGCGACCCACGGCCCCGAGCTGTTCGAGGCGGCCGACCAGGTGGGCGCCTCCGTGCATTACGAGGCCGCGGTCGCCGGCGCCATCCCGATCATCCGTCCGCTGCGCGACTCGCTCGCCGGCGACCGCGTGCACCGCATCCTCGCGATCGTCAACGGCACGACCAACTACATCCTCGACCGCATGGACAGCGAGGGCGCCGAGTACTCCGACGTGCTCGCCGACGCGCAGCGCCTGGGCTACGCCGAAGCCGACCCCACGGCGGACGTCGAGGGCTACGACGCGGCGCAGAAGGCGGCCATCCTCGCCTCGCTGGCATTTCACACGACGGTGCCGCTCGACGCGGTGCACCGTGAGGGCATCACGGCCGTCGACAAGCAGATGATGGATGCCGCGCGCCAGGCCGGCTACGTCGTGAAGCTGCTCGCGGTGTGCGAGCGGATCGACGACGACGGCCGTGAGTCGATCTCGGTGCGTGTGCACCCCGCCCTCGTGCGCCGCGAGCATCCGCTCGCGAGCGTGCACGGCGCCAACAACGCGGTCTTCGTGCAGGCGGAGGCCGCCGGAGACCTCATGTTCTACGGCGCCGGTGCAGGCGGCATCCAGACCGCCTCTGCCGTGCTGGGTGACGTCGTCTCGGCCGCCCGCCGCCACATCGCCGGCGGCCTCGGCGTGGGCGAGTCCACCGGAGCGAACCTGCCGATCGCCCCGGTCGGCCGCGCCGTCACCCGCTACCAGATCACCCTCGAGGTCGACGACCGTCCCGGTGTGCTCGCGACCATCGCGGGCATCCTCACCGACGGGAACGTGTCGATCGCGACCGTCGAACAGACCATCATCGGCGCCGAGGAGTCCGGGCAGGCACGCCTGGTCATCGGCACCCACAAGGCACGGGAGCAGGATCTCGCCGAGACGGTGGAACGTCTCGCATCGAGCGACGTCGTCGAACGCGTCGCCTCGGTCCTGCGCGTGGAAGGAGACTGACATGGCACACGTCTGGCGCGGAGTCCTGCGCGAATTCGCCGATCGTCTGGGCGTCACCGACGCCTCGACCGTCGTGACTCTGGGCGAGGGCGGAACGCCGCTCATCCCGGCTCCCTCGCTGTCGAAGATCACCGGGGCCGACGTCTACGTCAAGTTCGAGGGCATGAACCCCACGGGCTCCTTCAAGGACCGCGGCATGACGGTGGCGCTCTCGCGCGCCGTCGAGCACGGGGCGAAGGCCGTCATCTGCGCCTCGACCGGCAACACCTCGGCCTCGGCCGCCGCATACGCGGCGCACGCCGGCATCACGGCCGCCGTCTTGGTGCCCGAGGGCAAGATCGCGATGGGCAAGCTCAGCCAGGCCGTCATCCACAACGGCCAGCTGATCCAGATCCGCGGGAACTTCGACGACTGCCTCGAGATCGCCCGTGAGCTCGCCGAGAGCTACCCCGTGCACCTCGTCAACTCGGTGAACCCCGACCGCATCGACGGCCAGAAGACGGCCGCTTACGAGGTCGTCAGCCAGCTCGGCGACGCGCCGGACTTCCACTTCATCCCCGTCGGCAACGCGGGCAACTACACCGCCTATTCGCGCGGCTACCGCGAGGAGGCCGCCCGCGGCGCCGCGACGCGAGTGCCGCGCATGTTCGGGTTCCAGGCCGCCGGCTCGGCCCCGCTCGTGCGTGGCGAAGTCGTGCGCAGCCCGGAGACGATCGCATCGGCGATCCGCATCGGCAATCCCGCCTCCTGGGAGCTCGCCCTTGAGGCACGCGACGCGACCGAGGGCTGGTTCGGCGCGATCGACGACGACCGCATCCTGGCGGCACAGAAGCTGCTCGCCGGAACCGTCGGGGTCTTCGTCGAGCCGGCGTCGGCGATCAGCGTCGCGGGTCTTCTCGACCGCGCCGAGGCCGGCGTCGTCCCGGCTGGAGCGAAGGTCGTGCTGACCGTCACCGGCCACGGCCTCAAGGACCCCCAGTGGGCCCTTCGCCAGGCCGACGGCAGCGAGGTCACGCCGACGGTCGTCGACGCCGAGACCAGCGAGGTGGCGTCCGTTCTCGGACTGGCGCCCACGGCATGAGCGGCCGTGCGGTCGCGGTGCGGGTGCCGGCCACCAGCGCCAACCTGGGTCCCGGCTTCGACACGCTCGGCCTCGCGCTGAGCGTCTACGACGAGCTCACCGTCACCACGCTTCCCGACGATCGCCTCGAGATCACCGTGGTCGGAGAGGGGGCCGATGACGTGCCCACCGACGCGTCGCACCTCGTGGTGCGCGCGATCGCCCACGCGTACCAGGCTGTCGGCCGCACGATGCCCGGCATCCACCTGTCAGCTCGCAACGCCATCCCTCACGGGCGTGGCATGGGCTCGTCGGGCGCGGCCGTCGTCGCCGGACTCCTCGCTGCGAAGGGACTGCTGGAGGGCGAGGTCGAGATCGGCCCCGACATGCTCCTGCGGCTCGCGACCGAGATGGAAGGGCACCCCGACAACGTCGCCCCCGCCCTGTTCGGCGGGCTGACGATCGCATGGATGGACGAGGACGGCCCTCAGCACAAGAAGCTGCTCGTTCACCGCGGCGTCTCGCCGCTGGTCTTCGTTCCCGACTTCACGATGTCGACGAGCGTCGCCCGAGGGCTGGCGCCGCTGCAGGTTCCGCGTGAAGACGCCGTCTTCAACGTGTCGCGCTCGGCGCTGCTGATCGCTGCGCTCACGCAGAGCCCCGAGCTGCTCATGGCGGCGACCGAGGACAAGCTGCATCAGTCGTACCGGGCCCAGGCGATGCCCGCGACCGACGACCTCGTGCGCCGGCTCCGGGCGGCGGGGTTCGCGGCCGTCGTGTCCGGTGCCGGGCCGAGCGTGCTGGTGCTCGCCGACGGTCCCGGGCGGCGCCTCGAGGCCGTCGAGGTCGCCGCGCAGTCGGACACACCGTGGGAGCCGCTCCTGCTCGCCGTCGATGTTCGTGGTGGTACAGTGAGGGAGTATACGGAGGGTTCCACGAGCACCTCGTGAATCTGGCCTCCGTCGCAATTCTGCGAACCACCGTATAAACCCCGGCTCTGGCGAACGCTGTCTGTGAGACGCGACGCGCTTCGGATCCGGAAGGAGCCCGCTGTGGACGGGCCCGAGATGCGGTCAGTCCTATCCATATCCAGAGGGAGAACTCGTGGAGTCCATCTCCGAGATCCAGACCGAAGACGCTGCGCGCGACGAAGCCATCGCAGACGTTCCCGCCGAGTCGGCCGCGGCCGACCAGACCAGCACCGAAGCCCCGGCTGCGGAGGCTCCCGTCGCGGAGGCCGCGACCGAGGACGAGACCGAGGCCGCTGCCGAGGCTCCCTCGGAGGAGCCCGCTGCCGAGGCCGTTGAGGCACCCGCCGAAGAGGCGCCCGCCGAGGACGCTCCGGCCGCGGAGGCGCCCGCAGAGGAGGCCCCCGCCGCAGAGGAGAAGCCTGCCGCGGAGGAGAAGCCTGCCAAGGCGCCGCGCAAGCGCGCGCCGCGACGTGCGAAGAGCGCCGACGTCGAGAAGGCCCCTGAGGCCGACAAGACCGAGGCCGACAAGAC
>CALANM010000228.1 GCA_937926065.1 uncultured Microbacterium sp. | reverse complement strand
GCCCTGAACTCGGGCGGTCGCCGTGCCGGTGTGGACGTCGGCACCGAGGGCTAGCCTGTCGGGCATGGATGCCGAGAACACCGCACGGGCAGCGCACGCGATCGTCCCGCCGTACCTGCTCGCGCGTCTCGCCGCCACGCAGGAGCCCCGGCTCGCCGCGGCGTCCGAGGCGGCCCGGGCGACACTCGCCGCGCCGCGCACCTATCGCCCGGTGCGCGCGCAGTTCGACCTCTCGGTCGACGGCGGCGCACTCGTGGTCGAGGCCTCACCCTCCCCCGACCGCACGATCTCCGACGCGGGCACTCGCGAAGTGCTCCCCGGGGTGCGAGTGCGCGGTGAGGACGATCCGCCGACCGGCGACGAGGCGGTCGATGAGGCGTTCGACGGCCTCGGCGCCACCTTCGCGCTGCTGTGGGACGCGTTCGAGCGTGTGTCGATCGACGGGGCAGGCGGCTCCCTGCTGGCCACGGTCCACTACGGCGATCGCTACGACAACGCGTTCTGGAACGGCGAGCGCATGGTCTTCGGCGACGGCGACGGCGAGGTGTTCACGGGCTTCACGGGGTCGATCACCGTCATCGCGCACGAACTCGCGCACGGCGTGATCGAGAGCGCCGGCGGGCTCGTGTACTCCGGGCAGTCAGGGGCGCTCAACGAGTCGATCGCCGACGTCTTCGGGGCCCTGGCGGATCAGCACCAGCTCGGTCAGACCGTCGACGAGGCGTCGTGGCTCATCGGCGCCGGGATCTTCACGGATGCCGTCGAAGGGCGCGCGCTGCGATCGATGAGCGAACCGGGCACCGCTTATGACGATGATGTCCTCGGCAAGGATCCGCAGCCGTCGCACATGCGCGACTTCGTCGTGACGACGAGCGACAACGGCGGCGTGCACATCAACTCCGGCATCCCGAACAAGGCGTTCCACCTGCTGGCCACGGCGCTCGGCGGGCATGCGTGGGAGCACGCCGGCGGCATCTGGTATCGCGCGCTGACCAGCGGCGACCTCGAGCCGACGTCGGACTTCGCCGCGTTCGCGGGGGCGACCGCGGCGGCGGCGCGGCGGGAGTACGGTGAGGACTCGGAGGAACACGCCGCCGTCCGCTCGGCTTGGGCGGCCGTCGGCGTGATCGACCATGACCCGACAGGCTGAGCCCGCACCAGAGCGCCCGACGACCGGCGCCCCGATGGGGATCGTCGTCGAGCGCACGGGCGGGTTCGCGGGCATCGGGCGCCAGTGGAGCGTGACGGCGAGCGCCGACGACGCCCAGTGGCGTGCTCTCATCGAGGCGTGCCCCTGGGACCGTGCCGGTGACAAGGATCGGGCGCCCGCCGCGGAATCCACGCCGGCGGGAGCCGACCGCTTCAGCTGGTCGGTGGTGGCGCGGTGCGGTGAGGAGGAGCGACGCGTCGAGCTCGCCGAGCAGGAGATTTCGGGCGCGTGGCGCGAGCTCATCGAAGCCGTGCGGACGGCTGCGGCGGGTGCCTAACGGCCGAAGAACGAGCGCTTCTTCTTGGGCGTGAGGTGCTTCTGCAGATAGATCGTGCCGAGCCAGCGTCCGAACTTGAAGCCGACCCGCCCCATGCGGCCGACCTCGACGAACCCGAGCTTCTCGTGGAGTGCGACCGACGCCTCGGCGCCCTTGTCGCTGATGACAGCGACCATCTCGCGGATGCCGAGCTCTTCGCATGCGTCGATGAGCGCCTCGAGCAGGGCTCGCCCCAGGCCCTTGCCGGTCGCGGCCTGCCCGAGGTAGATGGAGTTCTCGACGGTGTAGCGGAATCCCGACTTGCCGGTCCACGGCGATACCAGCCCGTAGCCGAGGACCTGGCCGGTGGGCGCGACCGCGACGAGGAACGGCAGACCCAGCTTCTGCAGGTAGTCGAACTTGTCGAGCCACTGCGCGTGCGTCCATCTCTTCTCATCGAACGTGACGACGGAGTTGGTGACGTAGTGGTTGTAGATCTCGCGCACGTCGGCCATGTCGGCGCGCTCCGCAGGGCGGATCTCGTACGAGAACGGGCGCTCAGGCTCGGGTGCGCGGCGCAGATGCCACGGCAGCCGCCGCCGGCTCTTGTCGTACTCCTCCTCCAGCATGACGATCAGCCTACGGCCGCGCCCGGCTGCGCTCCCACGGCCACGGGCGGGAGACTCCAGTCCACGGGGTCGGCGCCCTGCTGCTGGAGCAGCGCGTTCGCTCGCGAGAACGGGCGAGAGCCGAAGAAGCCTCGCCGCGCAGACAGGGGAGACGGATGCGCCGACTCGATGATCGGGGTGTCGCCGAGAAGCGGGCGGAGGCTGGCGGCATCCCTCCCCCACAGGATCGCCACAAGCGGACGGCGACGCCCGACGAGGGTGCGGATGGCGTGCTCCGTGACCTTCTCCCAGCCCCAGCCGCGGTGCGACGCGGGGGCGCCGGGCGCGACGGTCAGGACGCGGTTGAGCAGCATGACGCCCTGGTCGCTCCACGCCGACAAGTCGCCGTGCGCGGCGGGCGGGATGCCGAGATCGGCGTTCAGCTCCTGATAGATGTTCGCGAGGCTCCGCGGCAGGGGGCGCACGTGCGCGTCGACCGCGAACGACAGCCCGATCGGGTGCCCGGGTGTGGGATAGGGGTCCTGCCCGACGATGAGCACCTTGACGTCGTCGAGTGGTCGCGCGAAGGCGCGCAGGACGCGGTCGCCCGCAGGCAGGTAGCCGCGACCGGCCGCCGTCTCAGCGCGCAGGCGCTCCCCGAGGGCGGCGATGTCGGCGGCGACCGGTTGGAGCGCGAGCGCCCACGCGGGGTCGATGAGCCCTGCTTCAGCGAGCTCGGGCAGCGTCCTGGCCACGACGTTCTCCCTTCGTCGCAGACAGCCTACGGCGCGCTCCCACGCCTGCCGGGGCGAGGCGCCACTGCCCCCCTAGACTGACGCCGTGGCCACCCGAACCGCATCCGACACCGCATCCGCGTCCCGCTCCACCCGCCTCCGCTCCTCTGCGCTGGGCATCACCGCCGGCCTCATCGGCTGGTTCATCCTCGTCGAGCTCGTCAGCGGCATCCTGCAGGGCTATTACGTGCCGCTGTTCAGCGACATCGTCGTCGAACTCGGAGTCCACGACTCCGACGTCAACTGGTTCGAGGCGGCGCAGCTGCTGCTCTCGGCGCTGGTGGTTCCGGTGCTCGCCAAGCTCGGCGACATGTACGGCCACAAGCGCATCCTCCTGATCGCGGCGGTGCTCACGGCCGGCGCCACGTGGTGGCTTGCGTTCGCCGACTCGTTCTGGACGTTCCTCATCGCCTGGGCGCTGCAGGGCTTCTACGTCGTCTGGCTGCCGCTCGAGATCGCCCTCATCTTCGAACGGGGCCGCGCGCAGAACCACGGCGTCTCACTGACGCGCCGCGCCGCCGGACTGCTGGTGGTGGGCCTTGAGGCCGGCGCCATCCTCGGGGCGCTCGCAGCCGGCCGCGTGTTCGCGGCGACCGGCGGCGACCTCACCGCGACCCTCATCGTCCCGGCGGTCGCGGTGACCCTCGTGGCGATCGTCATCTGGCTGTGGGTGCCCGAGTCGACGCCCCAGCCGGGCCGCTCCCTGGACACGTGGGGGTTCGTGATCCTCGCGTGGGGCCTGCTGCTGGTCACGGGCGCCCTTGCGTGGATGCGCATGATCGGCGAGCTCGGCCTCGGCGACGGCGCATGGTGGGCCGTGTTCGGCCTGCTGGCGGCAGGAGTGGTCGTGCTCGTCTGGTTCGTGCTGTTCGAGTTGCGGCAGCAGGACCCCGCTATCGACATCCGCGTCCTGCGCCGCCCCGACATGTGGCCCGTGCAGGCGACGGCGTTCCTCATCGGCATCAGCCTCCTCGGAGCCCAGGGACCGCTGTCGACGTACGCGGGCACCGACCCGTCCCTCGGCTACGGACTGGGCCTGGATGCCACGGAGCGCTCCAACATCATCGGCGTCTACCTCGTGTCGCTCATCGTCGGCGCGATCGTCTTCGCTCTGACGTCGCGGCGGGCGAGTCCCCGCATCGTGCTCATCGTGGCGGCGCTGCTCGTCGGCGTCGGCTACGCGCTGTTCATCCCGTTCCACCTCGAGCTGTGGCAGGTGCTCCTCAACCTCTCGATCGCGGGGCTCGGCTGCGGCGCCCTCGTGGGAGCCATGCCCGCGGCCGCAGCGGCTGCCGCTCCGCTCGGCCAGACCGGCGTGGCCTCGGCACTCACCAACACGACCAAGACGATCGGCGGAACGTTCGCCTCTGCCGTCTTCGGCGTCGTGCTCGCCGCGGGGGCCGGCACGATCGCGAGCCAGACCGCCGCATCGCTCGGCGGCTACATCACGGTGTGGGCCGTCTGCGCGGCGGGCGGCTTCCTCGCCGCCGTGCTGCTCCTGTTCGTGCCGAAGGTGGCCTTCGCGGACGCTGAGGGGGCACACGTCCTCGCGTGATGCCTCAGCTCTCCTGGTGCCTCCGGGGATCAGATGCGCGGGCGCAGCGGGCCGCGTGCCAGCAGGTGCTGCGCCGACTGCGCCACCGGACGCATCGTCACCAGGTCGAGGTTGACGTGCCCGGGAGCATTCAGCGCATACGCGATGACGTCCGCGACGTCGGACGCGCGCAGCGGCTGCTCGACGCCCTCGTACACCCGCTCGGCCGCGGCACGGTCGCCGCCGAGGCGGTTGAGGGTGAACTCCTCCGTGTAGACCATGCCGGGAGCGATCTCGGTCACCCGGATCGGCTCTCCGTTCAGCTCGAGCCGCAGCGCGTGCGCGAGCATCGACTCCCCTGCCTTCGCCGCGTTGTACCCCGACCCGCCCGGATACGCGGTCTGGGCAGCCGTCGAGGTGACGTACAGCGTGTCGGCGTGGCCGCCCCCGGCGATCGTGCGCCGCAGAAGAGGGAGGATCGCCGCCGTGAGGCGCTGTGCCGACAGCACGTTGACCTCGAACATCCAGCGCCAGTCCTCCGGATCGCCGTCTTCGACGCGGTCGGTGCCGCGCGCCCCGCCTGCGACATGCACGAGCGCGTGCACGTCCCCGAGCGCGTCGAGATGGGCTCCGAGCGCCGCCACATCCGCAGCCGACGTCACATCCGCCGCGAACGACTGAGAGCCGACCTCCGCATCGAGCGCGGCCAGCCGCTCGGCACGGCGAGCGACGCCGACCACGTCCCAGCCTGTCGCGCGCAGAGCGCGCACCGTCGCTTCGCCGATGCCCGAGCTGGCACCGGTCACCACCGCACGTCGTGTCGTCATGGGCTCCACGGTACGACAGTCGGCGGCACGGCGCGGGGAGGCGAAGGTTACGCCGCATTTCCGCGCCGTTGAGCGGCGGACCAGGCGACCGTACTGTCGATCACAGCCGACGGCATCCGCCGCGCACACCTCAGACCCGACCCGCAGGAGCACGACATGTCCGCATCCGAGAACTGGCGCTTCGAGACCAAGCAGATCCACACCGGCGCCGCTCCCGACCCGGTCACCAAGGCGCGTGCCACGCCGATCTACCAGACGACCTCGTACGTGTTCGACAACGCCGACCACGCCGCGAACCTGTTCGCCCTCGCGGAGTTCGGCAACATCTACACCCGCATCCAGAACCCGACGCAGGACGTCGTCGAGCAGCGCATCGCCGCGCTCGAAGGCGGCACCGGCGCACTGCTCGTGGCCTCGGGTCAGGCGGCCGAGACGTTCGCGGTGCTCAACATCGCCCAGGCCGGCGACCACATCGTCTCGTCGAGCTCGATCTACGGCGGCACCTACAACCTGTTCAAGTACACGCTCGCCAAGCTCGGCATCGAGGTCACATTCGTCGAGAACCAGGACGATGCCGAGGAGTGGCGCCACGCCGTCCGCCCCAACACCAAGCTGTTCTTCGCCGAGACGGTCGGCAACCCGAAGATCAACATCCTCGACATCCGCACCGTCGCCGACGTCGCGCACGAGGCCGGCGTGCCGCTGATCGTCGACAACACGATCGCCACCCCCTACCTCATCCGCCCGTTCGAGCACGGCGCCGACATCGTCATCCACTCGGCCACCAAGTTCCTCGGCGGCCACGGCACCGTCATCGGCGGCGTCATCGTCGACGGCGGCAAGTTCGAGTGGTCGAAGAACGTCGAGAAGTTCCCCGGCCTCACCGAGCCTGACCCGTCGTACCACGGCGCCTCGTACACGACCGCGGTCGGCGACGGGCTGGCGTACATCATCAAGGCCCGCGTGCAGCTGCTGCGCGACCTGGGCGCCGCCATCTCGCCGCAGAGCGCGTGGCTGCTGATCCAGGGCATCGAGACGCTGTCGCTGCGCATCGAGCGCCATGTGCAGAACGCGCAGGAGATCGCCGAGTGGCTCGAGAACCACGAGGACATCGCCTCGGTCAACTACTCCGGCCTGCCGACCTCCCCGTGGTACGCCGCGGCCAACAAGTACGCCCCGAAGGGCGTCGGCGCGGTGCTCTCGTTCGAGCTCAAGGGCGGCGTCGAGGCGGGTCGCGCCTTCGTCAACTCGCTCGAGCTGTTCAGCCACCTCGCCAACATCGGCGACGTGCGCTCGCTCGTCATCCACCCGGCCTCGACGACGCACTCCCAGCTCACGCCCGAGCAGCAGCTGACGGCCGGCGTGACGCCCGGTCTCGTGCGCCTCTCGGTGGGCCTCGAGAACATCGACGACCTCAAGGCCGACCTCGAGCAGGCCCTCGTCGCCGCCCGCCGCGTCTCGGAGGCCGCGCGCGCCTGACGTTCCTCCTCAGGACACCACGGATGCCTCGTCCTTCGGGACGGGGCATCCGTGGTTCTCGCCGCGGGATGACGGCGGCGCGTAACAGTGGACGGGTCGCCGGCCAGCGACCGCCAGAATGGAGAGATGGACTGGCAGACCTCCGAAGACACGGTGCCGAGCGCGCCGATCACGGAGGCTGACGCGCGCCTGCTGCGCGCCAGGCCGCCCGCTACCGGCGCATGGCGCGACGGCGACCCCGTGGGCGAGCGCCGCTTCGCCGCCTTCGGGGCGTTCCGCACCGAGGCCGGCCGCGAGCTCCCCGGCATCCGCCTGGCCTATGAGACGTGGGGCGAGCTTTCGCCGACGCGCGACAACGCCGTGCTGATCCTCCACGCACTCACGGGTGACAGCCACGTGCGCGGGCCGGCCGGCCCCGGCCACGCGACCGCCGGCTGGTGGGAGGACATCGTCGGTCCGGGCGCTCCCATCGACACCGACCGCTGGTTCGTCGTCGCGGCGAACATGCTGGGCGGATGCCAGGGCTCTACGGGCCCGGCGAGCATCGCCCCCGATGGCTACGAGTGGGCATCGCGCTTCCCCGCGCTGACCATCCGCGACCAGGTCGCCGCACAGGTGCGACTCGCCGACGCGCTCGGCATCGACGTGTGGGCCGCGGTCGTGGGCGGCTCGATGGGCGGCATGCACGCCCTCGAGTGGGCCATCGAGCACCCCGAGCGCGTCGACCGGCTCGCAGTGCTCTGCTCTCCCCCCACGACCACCGCCGACCAGGTGGCGTTGAACTCGGTGCAGCTCGAGGCCATCCGCATCGATCCGCGCTTCGCCGGCGGCGAGTACTACGACGCCCCCGACGGCGAAGGCCCCCACCGCGGCCTCGCGCTCGCCCGACGCATGGCGCTGCTCAACTACCGCAGCCCCACAGAGCTCAATCAGCGGTTCGGCCGCAGCTGGCAGTCCGACAAGAGCCCGCTCGTCGACGGCGGGCGCTACGCCGTCGAGAGCTACCTCGACTTCCACGGAAACAAGTTCACGCGCCGCTTCGACGCGAACTCCTACCTCGTGCTCGTCGAGGCCATGAACTCGCACGACGTCGGCCGCGGTCGCGGCGGCGTCGAAGACGCTCTCGCTCGCATCACAGCGCGCACGCTCGTGCTCGGCGTCGACAGCGACCGCCTGTTCCCCGTCGACGGGCAGCGACGCATCGCCCGCGGCATCCGCTCGGTCGTCGACGACGACGTCGTCGTGATCTCAAGCGACTTCGGACACGACGGCTTCCTCATCGAGAGCGAAGCGGTCGGCTTCCACGTGCGGCGGCTGCTCGAGGAGTGACGGCCCAGCGGGGCGCCACCCGGCCGAGCAAGCCCGCTGGTGACCTCGTCCCACTCGCCCTCGACCTCGTCGCCTTCAGCGTCGCCCTTCAGGCAACGTCACACGCATCAGCGAGAGAATCGCCATGCGCGTGCCCCAGA
>CALANM010000227.1 GCA_937926065.1 uncultured Microbacterium sp. | reverse complement strand
CGATCGCCATCAGTCGTCGCGGGCATCCGCCGCGGACATCGACCGTCGACGCATGACGGCGCGCCGCGCAGCCCACACGATTCCCCCGACGATCGCCGCGAATCCGAGCCAGGGGAGGAGGAATCCCAGGGCGATCACGATCCCGTTGACGGAGGCCACGAGCCCGCTCCAGCCTGCCGCCAGCCCGTCAGCGAATCCCGCCGGATCCGCCGTGACGATCGGGGCCGGGCGGGTCAGCGTCACGGTGAGGCTCGACATCCCCACCTGCTCCTCCAGCTGCTTCAGCTGCTGCTGGTACGACTCGAGATCGGACTGACGCGCGGCGAGAGCCTCTTCGACGGCGATGAGATCGGCGGTGGACGCGGCTTCGGCGACGAGCGCCGTCAGGCGCTTCACGGAAGCCTCGAGCGCCGACACGCGTGCGCGGAGATCGACGGCCTCCCCGGTGACGTCACGTCGGTCGATCTGCGATGACGTGACCTGTCCCATGTCCCGGAGAGCGGCGGTCGCCTCGTCAAGGGAGCCGGCCGGAACCCGGATCGTCACCCAGGCGCCCGACGGCGCCGGGGTCATTCCCTCCGCGCCGTCGGCCGGCAGCGGCATATCGCTCGCGATGCCGTCCATCCCGAGGCTCATCGCCTCCACGTAGCCGCCCAGGCGCTCCGCGGTGGCGGAGATCGTGTCTGCTGCGGCTTCGACATCGTCCACCTCCACGATGGCGGAGGCGCGCGCGATGATCTCGCGCTCGCCCGTCGCGGTGGCCTCCGGGCCGGACTGCTCGCCTTCCGCGGTGGGACCGAAGTCCGCTCCGCCATCCTCAGCGACCGTGCCGCCGCCCTCTCCGGTGTAGGCCGGGGCGGACTCATCCGACCCGGCTCCGCTGCCGGCGATGATCGTGGGCATCGACGGGGCCAGCACGGCAGCCACGGCGATGACCGCGGCGGCTCCGCCGGCGCCCAGCCAGACGCGGCCGCGTCGGGCGCGGCGCACGCGCTCCCGCTCTGCGAGGCTGCGTGCGGCAGCGCGGTCGCGCCCGATCTCGTCGAACAGCGCGTTCTCGATCTCCTCGATGCGCTCGTCGGACAGTTCCGGGAGCGCCACGTCGTCGATGTCCATGTCCTCGTTCACGCCCCTTCCGGTTCTACGGCCGTCCGCAGACGGGTGCGGATGCGGGAGAGCCGATTGCGCACGGCCCCGTGAGTGATGCCGAGCTCCTCGGCGGCCGCCTGGTAGGCGTAGCCCTCGGCTGCGCACAGCCGGAAGATCTGCTGATCGAGTGGGCTGAGGGCGGCGACCTCGCGGAGGACGCGTTCGACGAGCTGTGACTGCACGACCTGGCGCTCCACATCGACGGCCGCGGGCAGGGTCTCCTCGGCAGCCGCGGACGTATGAGCGCGGTCACGCTGCTGGCGGCGGATGCGATTGGCGCTCTGGAAGCGGCAGATCGTCACGAGCCACGGCAGCAGCGACTCCCCGGCGAGTTCCATGCCGGGCAGCTTCCGCCACGCCGCCAGGAAGGTCTCCTGGGTGACCTCCTCGGCATCAGCGGCGTTGCCGACCAGTCCGTGGGCGATCCAGTAGACCGGCCGCACGTAGGCGCGGTAGATCACACGGAAGGCATGCTCGCTTCCGTTCGCCGCCGCAGCGACCAGCTCGGCGTCTGTGCGCGGCGCGGTCTCGCTCATGGTGCTCATATCGTCTCTCACTGGATATGTGTCGGCAACGAATGAGAGGTCTCAAACGCACAACGCCGCCGATTCGTCCGGGACCGCGCAGCGGAGCCGGTATCCTCGTTCCAGCGAGAGGGAGTATCCCGTCCTCGCGTGTTCGTCATCACGAGTCTCGCCGTCGGGGCTCCGGGCACGCGCCGCGTCAGCGGGGGAGAGACTTTCGAGGTTTCGTCTTCCCTCCGAAAGGCTCGCATGCAGCTCCCCGTCTGGTTCGAGATCGGCTCGATGGCCGTTCTCCTGGCCATCCTCATCGCCGACCTGCTGATCGTCGTCAAACGGCCCCACATCCCCTCGAATCGCGAATCGTCGCTGTGGGTCGCCTTCTACGTGGCCCTCGCTCTGGTCTTCGCGGGGCTCATGTGGTGGTTCGCCGGTGCCGAATCGGCGGGCCAGTTCGTCGCCGGCTGGCTCACCGAGTACAGCCTCTCGATCGACAACCTGTTCGTGTTCGTGCTGATCATGAGCCAGTTCTCGGTGCCTCGCCGCTACCAGCAGAAGGTGCTCATGGTGGGCATCATCATCGCGCTGGTGCTGCGCGGAATCTTCATCCTGCTGGGCGCGGCGATCATCGAGAACTTCCTGCCGATCTTCTACCTGTTCGGAGCCTTCCTCATCTGGACCGCGTGGAAGCAGGCCTTCCCCGGCGGCGACCACGACGACGACGTCAAGCAGGAGAACTTCGTCGTGCGGGTCCTTCGGCGCACGATCGACATCAGCGAGGACTATGACGGCGCCAAGGTGCGCACGGTGGTCCGCGGAAAGCGGATGTTCACGCCGATGATCATCGTCTTCGCGGCGATCGGCGTGACCGATCTGCTGTTCGCGCTCGACTCGATCCCCGCGATCTTCGGCATCACCCAGGACCCGTTCATCGTCTTCACCGCGAACATCTTCGCCCTCATGGGCCTGCGGCAGCTCTACTTCCTCCTCGGTGGGCTCCTCGATCGGCTGCGCTACCTGCATTACGGCATCGCGTTCATCCTCGCCTTCATCGGCGTCAAGCTCATCTTCCACGCGATGCACGAGAACGAGGTGCCGTTCATCAACGGCGGCCAGCACATCGAGTGGGTGCCCGACATCTCCACGTGGACATCGCTCGGCGTCATCGTCGCCTCGATGGCCGTCGCGACCATCGCGAGCCTCGTCGCCTCGGCGCGGGAACGCACGGCGGAGCCCGCGGCGCGCGCCGTGCCGACCCCGCAGGACAGCCCGGCGCACACGCCCGTGGAGGCCGCGGAGGCCGCGGCGCGCGAGCAGGGCACGCCGCCGACGGTCACCCCGCCGTCGGACGAAGCCCAGTCGTGAAGTGCTAACCTGAGGGCATGCAGACCGCTCTCCTTCTCCTTAGCGGCCGCGGCGAGAACTCATTCTGAGCCCGCTCTCGTCGCGGAGTCTGTCGAGGGCTCGATCCTCAGAAGGCACTGCCGTTTCCTGGAGACCGAGACACATGAGCATGCAGATCCCCGACCGCCCGCGCACCCTCGCTGAGAAGGTGTGGGAAGACCACCTCGTCGTGAAGGGCGAAGACGGTCAGCCCGACCTCATCTATATCGACCTGCACCTCGTCCACGAGGTCACGAGCCCCCAGGCGTTCGACGGCCTTCGTGCGGAGGGTCGCCCTGTGCGTCGCCTCGACTTGACGATCGCGACCGAAGACCACAACACCCCGACGATCGACATCGACAAGCCGATCGCCGATCTCACCAGCCGCACCCAGATCGAGACGCTGCGGCGCAACGCTGAGGAGTTCGGCGTGCGGCTGCACTCGCTCGGCGACAAAGAGCAGGGGATCGTCCACGTCGTGGGCCCGCAGCTGGGACTGACGATGCCCGGCATCACCGTCGTGTGCGGCGACTCGCACACGAGCACGCACGGCGCGTTCGGCGCTATGGCGTTCGGCATCGGCACCAGTGAGGTCGAGCATGTGCTCGCCACGCAGACGCTCCCGCTCAAGCCGTTCAAGACGATGGCGATCACGGTCGAGGGCGAGCTCAAGCCGGGAGTCAGCGCCAAGGACATCATCCTCGCGGTCATCGCGAAGATCGGCGCGAACGGCGGGCAGGGGTACGTCCTGGAGTTCCGCGGGAGCGCGATCCGCTCGCTCTCGATGGAGGGCCGCATGACGATCTGCAACATGTCGATCGAGGCCGGCGCGCGCGCAGGCATGGTCGCGCCCGACGAGACCACGTTCGAATACGTCAAGGGTCGCCCGCACGCGCCGACGGGCCAGGACTGGGAGGATGCCGTCGCGTACTGGCGCACGCTTCCGTCCGACGAGGGCGCCGTCTACGACGCCGAGGTCTTCCTCGACGCGAACGAGCTGGAGCCGTTCGTGACGTGGGGCACGAACCCCGGCCAGGGCGTGTCCCTCAACGATGTCGTGCCCGACCCGGCTTCCTATGACGACCCGAACGAGCGCGCCGCAGCTGAGCGGGCGCTCGAGTACATGGCTCTGCAGCCGGGCACTCCGATGAAGGACGTCGCGGTCGACGCGGTGTTCATGGGCTCGTGCACCAACAGCCGCATCGAGGACCTGCGCCAGTTCGCATCGATCGTCAGGGGCCGCAAGAAGGCCGACGGCGTCCGCGTCATGGTCGTGCCGGGATCGGCACGAGTGCGTCTCGAGGCCGAGGCGGAGGGACTCGACAGGATCTTCACGGAGTTCGGCGCCGAGTGGCGCTTCGCCGGCTGCTCGATGTGCCTGGGCATGAACCCCGACCAGCTGGCGCCGGGGGAGCGGTGCGCCTCGACGAGCAACCGCAACTTCGAGGGCCGCCAGGGCAAGGGCGGTCGCACCCACCTCGTCTCCCCGCTCGTGGCCGCCGCCACCGCCGTCCTCGGTCGGCTGGCCAGTCCCAGCGATCTGCCTGCGTTCGAGAAGGTAGAGGCCCTCTGATGGAGAAGTTCTCCTCCCACACCGGCGTCGCCGCGCCGCTGAAGCGCTCAGCGGTCGACACCGACCAGATCATCCCCGCCGTGTACCTCAAGCGCGTCACGAAGACGGGCTTCGAGGATGCGCTGTTCGCCAACTGGCGGCAGGACCCCCAGTTCGTGCTCAACCAGCCCGCATACAGCGGTGCCAGCATCCTCGTCGCGGGCCCCGACTTCGGAACCGGCTCGAGCCGTGAGCACGCCGTGTGGGCGCTGCGCGACTACGGCTTCAAGGTGGTGCTCAGCCCGAAGTTCGCCGACATCTTCCGCGGAAACGCGGGCAAGCAGGGACTCGTCACCGGCGTCGTCGCCGAATCCGAGATCGAGACCATCTGGGCGGCGCTGGAGGCACAGCCGGGCATCGAGATGACGGTCGACCTCGGGGCCCGCACGGCGCGCGTGGGCGACGTCCAGGTCACGTTCGACATCGACGATTACACTAGGTGGCGGCTCCTTGAAGGGCTCGACGACATCGGGCTCACGCTGCGCAATGAAGACAAGATCGCGCAGTTCGAGGCGCGCCGCGAGGCGTGGCGCCCGCGGACGCTTCCTGTCAGATGACATCAGGGCCCGCGACACGCAGCTCCGTGACACGCGGCGGTTCCCCCACGACGGGATGCCGCGGCCGATCCCTCGAGACACAAGTGAGGTCAACCGGATGAACACACTCCTGAGCGCGTCGGCGTCGCAGCCCGACAAAGGCGGCGACGACGAATACGGCCAGGTGCTGACGATCCGGGGCGGCCGACCGCTGCGCGGACGGGTAGAGGTCAAGGGCGCGAAGAACCTCGCCACCAAGGCGATGGTCGCTGCCCTCCTCGGCGAGTCCGAGAGCGTGCTTCGCGACGTTCCCGAGATCAGCGACGTGCGCGTCGTGCGATCGCTCCTGGAGGTGCACGGCGTCACCGTCGCCGACGACGGCGAGGGCGTGCTGCGGCTTGACCCGAGCGGCGCGGTCTCGGCGCACATGGAGGAGATCGATGCGCATGCCGGCGCGTCGCGCATCCCGATCCTCTTCTGCGGTCCGCTGCTGCATCTGCTGGGTCAGGCGTTCATCCCCGATCTTGGCGGATGCCGCATCGGCGACCGTCCGATCGACTTCCACCTCGACGCGCTTCGCAAGTTCGGCGCGATCGTCGAGAAGCTGCCGAGCGGCATTCGGCTGTCAGCGCCTGAGGGCCTTCACGGCGCCGACATCGAGCTTCCTTATCCGAGCGTCGGTGCGACGGAGCAGGTGCTCCTCACCGCCGTCCGCGCCAAGGGCGTGACAGAGCTGCGCAATGCCGCGATCGAGCCCGAGATCATGGATCTCATCGCAGTGCTCCAGAAGATGGGCGCGATCATCTCTTACGAGCCGAACCGGGTCATCTTCATCGAAGGCGTCGAGTCGCTCCGCGGCTACGACCACCGCTGCATCTTCGACCGCAACGAGGCCGCGTCATGGGCGTGCGCCGCGCTGGCGACCGATGGCGACATCTTCGTCGCCGGCGCCAAGCAGCAGGAGATGCTGACGTTCCTCAACGTGTTCCGGAAGGTCGGCGGCGACTTCGACATCGCGGAAGACGGCATCCGCTTCCGTCGCGGCGGCCCCCTCAAGCCCGTCGTCGTCGAGACGGATGTGCACCCCGGCTTCATGACCGACTGGCAGCAGCCGCTGATTGTGGCGCTCACGCAGGCCGATGGCGTGTCGACGGTGCACGAGACCGTGTACGAGAACCGCCTCGGGTTCACGCGCGCGCTCAATCTCATGGGCGCGGACATCGTGGTGCACCCCGAGGGGATCGCTTCGCCCGATCGCCGCGTGCCGCGCCGTGCCCTCGAGCAGGCCGCGGTCATCACGGGCCCGACGCCGCTCCACGGGGCTGACGTCGTGGTCCCCGACCTCCGAGGCGGGTACAGCTACGTGATCGCGGCGCTTGCGGCTGAGGGCGAGTCGACCATCCGCAACGTCGACATCATCCGTCGCGGATACGAGAAGCTGTTCGACAAGCTCGCCGCCCTGGGCGCCGACTTCACGGTCGCGGCGTAGGCGGCGGTGGGCGTGCGGCGTCGTGCGTCGGCGGAGAAGACCCGCCCGAGCGTGTTCTGGCCGGCAGCGGCGGTCGTCATCCCCGCCGTCGGCTGGTTCGCGAAGATCGAGATCACCGGCGGTGAGAACCTGCCCATCGACGGTCCGTTCATTCTGGCGCCGAACCATTACAGCGAATTCGATCCGCTGATCGTCGCAGTGGCGACGTGGCGGCTCGGCCGCGCGCCGAGGTTCATGGCCAAGGAGAGCCTGTTCCGCGTGCCGGTGCTCGGGTCTCTCCTTCGTGCCACCGGGATGGTGCCGGTGGCGCGTGCCTCCACGGCCAACGCCGCGAAGCAGACCATCCAGCAGGCAGAGAAGCTCGCCGCCGAGGGGAGCGGGGTCATCGTCTACCCCGAAGGCTCGCTGACGCGCGACCCCGACATGTGGCCCATGCGTGGCAAGACCGGCGTCGTGCGGCTCGCCCTCGCCGGGGACCTTCCGGTCATCCCTGTGGCGACCTGGGGCGTGCAGCAGATCCTTCCCCGCTACGGCCGGCTGCGCTTCTTCCCGCCTCGCCGGCGGGTGCAGGTCAGGCTCGGCCCGCCCGTCGATCTCGAGCGGTTCCGCGGCGCTGGGAAGAGCCAGTCCGCGCTCACCGCAGCGACGGATGCCGTCATGGGCGACATCGCGGGTCTGCTGGCAGGGCTGCGCGAAGAGCCGGCGCCAGCCGAACGGTGGGATCCGACGGCGCATGGGCAGAAGGAGATCGGTCGACTTGACTCGTAGGCACGAGGCTGCGCAGCCCCGCGTCGCCGTCATCGGCGCGGGCAGCTGGGGAACGACGTTCGGCAAGGTGCTCGCCGATGGGGGCGCGCACGTGACGATGTGGGCGAGACGAGCCGAGCTGGCGCAGGAGATACAGGAGGGCCACCGGAACAGCGAGTACCTCCCCGGCATCAACCTGCCGCGCAACATGTCGGCGACGTCGCACCTGTCGGAGGCTCTCGAGGGAGCGACCCAGATCTATCTGGCGATCTCGAGCCAGGCGCTCCGCCAGAACCTGAAGGCGATCCGCCCGCTCATCGCCGACACCGACATGCCGATCGTCTCTCTCATGAAGGGAGTCGAGAAGCGCACAGGGCTGCGGATGAGCCAGGTGATCGAGCAGGAGCTTCAGTGCGATCCGTCGCGCATCGCCGTCGCCTCCGGGCCGAACCTCGCCCTCGAGATCGCGCGGGAGCAGCCCACTGCCGCGGTCATCTCGTCGTCGAGCCAGGAGACTGCCGAGGCCGTCGCGCGCCGCGCCCGAAACGCCTACTTCCGCACGTTCGTCAACACCGACGTCATCGGCACGGAGTTCGGGGGCGTCCTGAAGAACCTGATCGCGGTCGCGATCGGCATCGTCGACGGCGTGGGATACGGCGAGAACACGAAAGCGTCGATCATCACGCGCGGACTCGTCGAGATGACAGACTTCGCTGTGGCACAGGGAGCGCAGCCTGAGACGCTGCAGGGCCTGGCGGGACTCGGGGATCTCATCGCGACATGCCAGTCGCCTCTGAGCCGCAACAACACGGCCGGGCGTCTGCTCGGGCAGGGGTACAGCTTTCAGGACGTCGTCAAGCAGATGGACCAGACGGCGGAAGGACTCGCTTCGGTCGCGCCCGTCCTGCAGCTCGCGCGAGCGAGCGGCGTTCGGATGCCGATCGTGGAACAGGTCAAGATGGTGCTCGACGGAGCGATGAATCCGCGCGACATCGCACCACACCTGACCACCGACGATGACAAGCCCACGGGTGAGAGGACGCAGGATGGACAAGCCGGCAGTGGCGGTGCTCTTCGGAGGGCGTTCGAGCGAGCACTCGATCAGCTCCGCTACGGCCGGGGGCGTGCTTCGGGCGATTGACCGGACGCGCTTCCGCGTCATCCCCGTCGGCATCACCCGTGATGGCGCCTTCGTGCTCGAAGACGATGACCCCGACAAGTTCGCGCTGTCTTCCGACCGGCTGCCCGAGGTCGTCGACAACGGCACGCGTGTTCGCTGGCCGGAGTCCGCGGCGTCTCGCGAGCTCCGGGTACGGAGAGCAGATGGCGTCGAGGAGTCACTGGGCGAGGTCGACGTCGTCTTCCCGATCCTCCACGGGCGCTTCGGGGAGGACGGCACTGTGCAGGGCTTCCTCGAGCTGCTCGGTCTTCCGTACGTCGGGGCGGGGCTGCTCATGTCGGCGATCGGCATGGACAAGAACACGACCAAGAGCATTCTGAAGGCGGCGGGTGTGCCCGTCGTGCCGTGGGTGTCGTTCACTCGCGCGGATCTCGATCGTCAGCGCGAGCTCTGGGAGCGCCGTGTCCGCGCGCTGGGGCTGCCCGTCTTCATCAAGCCGGCGCGCGCCGGCTCCAGCGTCGGCGTCTCGAAGGTCTCCGACTGGAGCGAGCTCGACGCGGCGCTCGATGTGGCCTTCGCCGAGGATGCCACCGTCCTTGTAGAGCAGGCGGTCGTCGGTCGGGAGGTGGAGTGCGGCGTGCTCGAGGGGCGCGACGGCGCGGCACCTCGAGTGAGCGTTGCCGGTGAGATCGTCATCACGGGCCGGGAGTTCTACGACTTCGAGGCCAAGTACCTCGACGCGCCGGGCATCGAGCTGGCCTGCCCCGCGGAGCTGCGCGACGGCGAGCTGGCTGAGATGCAGCGGATCGCCGCGCGTGCCTTCGAGGCGGTCGGCGGCGAGGGGCTGGCCCGTGTCGACTTCTTCTTCACCGGCACTGAGTTCTTCGTGAACGAGGTGAACACGATGCCCGGATTCACGCCGATCTCGATGTTCCCTAAGTGCTGGATCGCAACAGGCATGACCTACGAGGGCCTGATCACCGAGCTGATCGAGCTCGCGCGGGTGCGCTGAGCCGGCCGCGCACGGACCGTCGATGGTGCCTCGAGCGGGTCAGCTCTGCGGGCGTTCGGTGCACCGCGCGCCGTTGGAGGGAAGGGTTCCGACGGCCGACGACAGCGCGCCGAGGACGGAGCGCGCGCTGACGACGTCGTAGTCGAGGTAGACCTCTGCCGCGGGGGTTCGGCCGTACGTGGTGAAGCGGTAGTTCGGCGCATCGGCGTCGTCGATGATCCAGTCGACGCCGTCGACGGTCTCGCAGGGCAGCTCCGATGGCCCTGCCGGCTCGAGGCCACACGTGAGCAGCACGCTGACGGGGCTGCCCCAGGCGCCCGTCGCCTGTGCGTCGGTCCATTGCCGGTCCTGGCCGTCCACTGTGTCGGGAAGGCGCACCGTCACGGCCGCGCAGTCGGGGGAGTTGGCGTCGTCGGCGGGCTGCATCGACACGGTCGCCGCACAGCCTGACAGCGCGGATGCCGCGAGCACGGCTGCCGCCGCGGCCGCCGCGGACAGGAGAGGGCGGCGAGAGGGGATCACCAGTCCAGGCTACCGTGGGAGGCATGACCGAACCGTCTGTGCCGACCGTCGGAGACGTGTCCGAAAGCGAGGTGCTGGCGTTGATCCTGTCGGCGCTGAAGGGCTCGTCCGCGGCGCTCGTCGGCCCGGGAGACGACGCGGCCGTGCTCGCAGCGCCTGGGGAGCGTGTCGTGGTCACCACCGACTCGCTCGTGCATGGTCCGGACTTCCGCCTCGCGTGGTCGTCGCCGTACGATCTGGGCTTCAAGGCCGCCGCGGTCAATCTCGCCGACGTCGCGGCGATGGGCGCCCGGCCGACAGCCCTGTTCGTCGCACTGGCGATGCCTGACTCGACGTCGCTAGCTTTCGTGGAGGAGCTCGCGCGTGGCCTCCGCGCGGGGTGTGACCGGCTGGCATCGGGATGTGCGGTCGAGGGCGGCGACCTGACCGCTTCTGACACGATGACGATCGCGGTCACGGCGATCGGTGTGCTCGAGGGACGGGCACCCGTGCTGCGCAGCGGGGCGCGTCCCGGCGACGTCGTGGCGGTCGCAGGCGAACTGGGACGCGCGGCGCGTGGCCTGGACATCCTCTTCACGCGCTTCCGCGATGCCGACGGGCGTCCGCGCACCGTCGATCCGTCGACGCTCGACGCGGGGGAGGCGGCGGACCTCGCGGCACAGCTCCGTCCTGAGCCGCCTGTGGAGCTCGGACCGAGGGCCGCCGATGCGGGGGCGACAGCGATGATGGACATCTCCGACGGGCTGCTGCTCGACGCGACGCGCCTGGCCGAAGCATCGGGCGTGACGCTTGCGCTGGGGCCCGTGGACGACGAGCACGCGTTGCGAGGAGGGGAGGATCACGCCCTCCTCGCGACGTTCCCTCAGGACGCAGCGCTGCCGGAGGGCTTCCGGGTGATCGGTGAGGTGCGCGCACGTTCCGGGCCGGCGGTGCTCGTGGGCGAGACGGCGCCGCTCGGCCCAGGCGGCTGGGATCCGTACCGCGACTGGGACGCTGGTCGCGGATGACGGGTCAGTCGGCCTCGCTCCACCACACGGTGGTGTCGCCGTAGCGCTTGTCCCTGACCGGGCGCAGCCCGTCGGGCAGTGACGGCGCAGGTGAGCGGGTCGCCCGTTCGACGATGACCGTCGCGCCGTCCGCGAGGTGCGGTACGAGCAGTTGGAGCGTGACGGCGAGCTCGGCCTCGCCCACGTCGTACGGCGGGTCGAGGAAGACGAGGTCGAAGCGGTCACTGGTGCTCTTGAGGAACGCGTCGGCAGCCATGCGATGGACGCGCACGCGGGCACCGGGGACCGCGCGCTGAACCGTGCGCGCATTGCGCTCGGTCACGGACGCGGCACGGGGCGCCTTCTCGACGAGTTCGGCGGCTGCCGCGCCCCGGCTGACCGCTTCGAGCCCGAGCGCGCCGGAGCCTGCATAGAGGTCGGCGACGACGGCGTGTTCAAGGATGCCGTTCGCCTCGAGCGAGCCGAAGAGCGACTCGCGGACGCGATCGCTCGTCGGGCGGGTGCCGGCATCCGGGACGGCGAGTGTGAGTGATCCCGCCGCCCCGGAGATGATGCGCGTCATGATTCGCCTCCCGCGGCGGCGGCCCCGCCGGCCTCGTCACGCAGGCGCGGCTCGGTGCGCAGGTGCGGGCGCAGGCCCGCCTTGTCGGCGTAGAAGGCGCGTATGACGTCCATGTCCGTTCGCGTGTCGCCGGTCAGCTCGATCGTCGGGCCGAGGCCGGTGGTCATCGTCGTCCGGTCGACGTATCCGAGGGTCACCGGCATCTTCGCCTCCCTTGCAATGCGGTAGAACCCGCTCTTCCAGAGGGTATTGCCACCGCGGGTGCCGTCGGGCGTGACGACGAGGCTGAAGACCTCGCCGGCGTGCACGCGCTCAACGATCTCTCCGACGACCCGGGAGGCATCGCTGCGGTCGACGGCGATGCCGCCGAGCGCGCGCATGAGAGGGCCGCGCCACCCGCGGAAGAGCGATTCCTTGCCGAGCCAGCGGATGTGGATGCGCAGCCGCCAGGCGATGGCGAGCATCAGGATGAAGTCCCAATTGGAGGTGTGGGGCGCGCCGACCAGCACGGTCGGGCGTTCAGGCGCGGGTTCGGAGCGCAGCGTCCACCGGCTGGCCGCCCAGTAGAGGCGTGCGAGGAGGCTGCGGATCACGGGTCCACTCTAGGGCGGGCGGCGACGACCCGGTACGCGCCCGAGTCCCGTTCCGCTCGACCGTCGCCGGCCCTGAATAGACTCGACCCATGCCGCCGGTGACGCTGTCCACGAGCCTCGACGGGGTCGTGGGCGCCAAGACGGCCGGTGCCCTCTCTCGAGCGTTCGGGATGTCGGTCGTCGGCGATCTGCTCGGCCACTATCCGCGTCGCTATGCACGTCGCGGGGAGCTGACCCCCATCGCGACGCTTCCGGTGGGGGAGCAGGTGACGATCGTCGCCGAAGTCCGCTCCGTCTCGGTGCGACCCATGCGAGGGCGCAAGGGAAACCTCCTCGAAGTCGTCATCAGCGACGGGCAGGGCACGGTCAACCTCACCTTCTTCAACCAGGCGTGGCGCCAGACCGAGCTGCGCGTGGGCCGGCAGGGCATCTTCTCGGGCAAGGTGGGGGAGTTCAAGGGCCAGAAGCAGTTCGCACACCCGGACTACGAGCTCTTCGACGACGAGGACTCCGCCCGCCAGAACGCCGAAGCATGGCAGAACCAGCCGATACCGATCTATCCGGCGACCAGCACCGTGTCCAGCTGGCAGGTGCACAGGACTGTCGTGCACGTGCTCTCGCTGGTGGCGCAGGTGCCCGACCCTCTTCCAGAGCGGCTGCGTCGGTCGCACGGTCTGCTCGACGCACGCACCGCGCTGCACTGGATCCATGTTCCCGAGCACTTCGACCAGGTCGAGAAGGCGCGAGCGACTCTGCGCATGCAT
>CALANM010000226.1 GCA_937926065.1 uncultured Microbacterium sp. | reverse complement strand
TGCCATCGGTGCGGACGGCTTGTCAGCTCTCGCTGTCGGCCGTCGCCTCGGCGCTGCCGGCCGGAGCGGCCGCCGTCGGGGCGTCGTCACGGATGCTCTCGCGTCCGCGGGCGAAACCTGCCTCGAACCCGCGCTCGAACGCGTGCTCGTGATGGCAGCCGTGGCCGTGGCCGTGGTGGCCGTGGCTGTGGTCGTGATGCTCGTGGCCGTGGCCGCGGCCGTGCGGGCCGTGACCTTCGTCGCCATCCTCTGCGTGGAAGCCGGGGGCGAAGGGCGGCACGAGATCAGGACCGAAGCCGTGGCGCCGACCGAATCGCGGGCCGAACCCGCGGCGCGTGAACCGGCGGCCCGGGCCGAATGGCATCCGCATGCTCTCGTCCCAGCCGAGTTCGCGGGCGATGGCCTCGAGCGATGCGATGGTGGTGCGGTAGTCGTCGGGGGAGACCGCGTCGGCCACTCGCGCGCGGATGCCATCGACGATCTCGGCGAGTCGCGCCTTGGCGGTGCGCCCTTCGTCGGTGAGAGTCCAGCCCTCGTCGGTCTTTGTGATCCAGCCGCGGTCTTCAAGGCGACGGAGGCGCTTGCCCCCGCGCTGCAGGCGATCGGCGAGCCCGGGCGCATCGACGCTGCCGTCGATGACGTTGAGCAGCATCCAATCCCGGCGGGACACGCCCTCACCCTCGAGGGCGGTCGCGAACTGGCGGGAGATCAGGTGGTCGGCGGTGCGGAGCCAGTATCCCAGGGGGCGGCTCTCGTGAGACGTGGTGTTCATGTGTGGGAGTCCTTTCAAAGCGATCCCGTCTGGATCGCGAGGGATATATGTATCAGTGCATGCATATGCAGTGTGACATGTAAATGAGATGCATGTCAAGAGGCATGTATCTTGGAATGGTGACCGACACCCCCGACCTCGACGCCATCGCCGCCGCGCTGGCCCAACTCCGGGGGCGCGCCCCGTTCGGCCCCGGAGGGGCACGCCGCGGCACGCCGCCGTGGGCCGCAGGTGACGCCGAGCACGGCGGCCACGAGCATGAGCATGAGCACCCCGGCCACGAACACCGGCCCCACGGGGGCCGTCCGTTCGGCGGTCCCGGCCCGTTCGGGCATGGGCCGTTCGGCCACGGACCATTCGGTCCCGGCTTCGCGCCCGGACCGCACGCCCGCTTCGGCGGCGGCCCCGCCCGGCTGCGGATGCTCGAGGCGCTCGCCGCGGCATCCCACCCGCTGTCGGTCAGCGAGGTCGGCGAGGCGATCGGCGTCGATCAGCCCCGTGCCTCGCGTCTCATCCAGCAGGCGGTGGCGATGGGCCTCGTGCGCCGCGAGGCCGACCCCGACGACGCCCGCCGCACCCGCATCGCCCTGACAGAGGAGGGGGCCCGTGTGGCGCGAGGCTTCCGCGGGGAACGGCGTGAACGCCTGCAGCGAGCCCTCGCCGACTTCACCGACGACGAGCGCACCGAGCTCGCCCGGCTGCTGACGAAGCTCGCCGCCGCCTGGCCCGACGCCTGACCGACTCGGCCTACGCCTTTCGCTCGTGCTTCGGCAGACGCACGAACAGCAGCATGACGAGGCCGATCAGCAGCACGACTCCGATGCCGAGCACGCCGTAGACGATGCCACCGAACCACGCGAGAGACAGCGACCACGCCAGCGGCGAAAGGAAAGACGCCACACGGCCGGTCGTCGCGTACAGGCCGAAGATCTCGCCCTGCATGCTCGGCGGGGTCAGTCGCGTGAGCATGCTGCGGCTCGCCGCCTGCGCCGGCCCGACGAAGGCGCACAGCAGCAGGCCGCAGATCCAGAAGACGATCGTGCCGAGCTCTTTCAGCACGAACACGATGAACGCCATGGCCACGAGCCCCGTCAGCGCGATGACGATGAGATTGCGGGCGCCGATCGCATCGTCCAGACGTCCGGCTGCGATCGTCGACACGCCCGCCACGAGGTTGGCAGCCAGGCCGAACACGATCACCTCGAGGAACGAGAATCCGAACCCCTGGGCGGCCAGCACCGCCCCGAACGCGAAGACCCCGGCGAGACCGTCACGGTAGACGGCGGCCGCCGCCAGGAACCAGAACGTCTGCCGGTTGCTCCGGAAGAGCTTGCGCAGATTCTTCGCGAGCACGACGTAGGCGCCGAAGATGCCGACCTTCTCCGGGCCGCCGTACGCCGGCGATTCCGGCACGTTGCGGAACAGTGGGATCGAGAAGAGCAGCGTCCACACCGCGCAGATGACGGCGACGATCTTGTAGGCCAGCGGGTTGTCCTGACCGAGCCCGAAGAGCACGGGAATGCACACGATCAGCGCGACCACTCCGCCGATGTATCCAAGGCCCCAGCCGAGCCCCGAGACGCGCCCGACCGTCTTCGGCGTCGACACCTCGGAGAGCATGGCGTAATAGCTGACGTTGCCGATCTCGGCGACCACCGCACCCACCGCGACGGCGAAAGCGCCGAACCAGAAGAACTTCGGGTCGGCCTCGACGAAGAACAGGGAGAACTGCACCAGCGCGATGCCGACGGTCGCGCCCAGCACCCACTTCTTCTTGCTGCCTCGGGCGTCCGCCTGCTGACCCAGCACAGGGGCGAGCAGCAGGATCAGGATTCCCGCCGCGAAGTTCGCCCAGCCCCACCACTCCGACAGATCTGTCAGTCCGTGGCAATACGCCGTCTCGATGTACCGAGAGTCGTTGCAGTTCATGTAGCCGCCGTCGGCGAGCATCCCCGACTCGCGCACCGCTGGATCGAGGAACTGCCGCGAAGTCAGATACAGCGCGATCCAGACGAACGTGAGGATGACCGTGTTGAACGGCTGCATCGCCCAGTCCCACATCGCCCACGACCGCACCTGCGTACGGGGGATGTCGCGCTCAGGCGCGACGTCCTGAAACACTCCGCCGATTGCGCCCAGGGCGCGGGTGTCGCTCGGGATCGGGGGTTTCGGCGTGGCCGGGTTCGGGTTCGGTTCCACGTCGGACATGGGGGGCTCCTCGGGTGGGGCTGCGGAATCTCGCGACGATGCGGGACGACGTCAGGCTATCGGCGCGAGGCGTCTCTACGTGCGAGCCACTCGCGGTCGAGGATCGCGTAGCGGCCGGTGTCCGCCCATTCGCCCTTCAGGAACATGTCCTCGACGAAATGCCCTTCGTGCCGCATGCCGAGTCGTTCGCAGAGAGCGACGGAAGCCGTGTTCCGCGGATCGAGCTCGGCGAACACGCGGTGGAGGCCGAGCTCGTCGAAGCAGAAGTCGAGCAGCACGGTCGCCGCCTCGGTGGCATAGCCCTTGCCCTGTGATGAGGGGAGGAGGGTCCACCCGATCTCGGCGGTGAGGTCGTCGATGCTCTTCAGGATGAGGTACATGGTGCCGAGGAACCGGCCGTCTTCCGCTCGGATGGCGGGCTGCAGGTGGTCGTCGACCTCCGCGAGGCGTGTGCGCGCGGCATCCCGCTTCAGCGCGTCGGCCACCTGCTCGCGCGTCCGCGGCTCGTAGAGGAGGTAGCGGCACACCTCGGGATCCGACTGCATGGCGTACAAGTCGTCGAAGTCGTCGTCCCGCAGCGGTTCGAGGGTGATGCGCTCGCCGACGAGGCGCGTGAACTCCAAGGGAAGGGGCATGCGGACCATCTTGGCCCGCCGCAGGGCCCTCGCCCAGCATCATCGCCTGCGGACGCTGTTCACAACTCCGGCGATTCCGCTGGCGCGCGGGGCGCGGCCCGGCGTGTCGCACGGCGCAGGACGGAATCTCCGGAGTTGTGAACGCGCCTCGACGATAACCAGGCGGTCGGCGAACGGCCGGCGGTGCGACGGCGCCCGCTCGGCGCCGAGTCCACCGGGCTCACGGCTCGGCGGCTCGGCGCGTCGTGGCCGGCGGGTCGCGTGTTCGCCACTCCGGCGGTTCCGAC
>CALANM010000225.1 GCA_937926065.1 uncultured Microbacterium sp. | reverse complement strand
GAGCGCGTGAACGCGTACTGCGTGTCGGTGTCGATGTTCATCTTCACGACGCCGTTGGCGACGGCGGTGGCGATCTCCTCGTCGGTCGAGCCGGAGCCGCCGTGGAAGACGAGGTCGAGGGGCTTCTCGCCCGTGTTGAACTTCTCGGCGATGCCCATCTGGATCTCGCCGAGGAGCTCGGGACGCAGCTTGACGTTGCCGGGCTTGTAGACGCCGTGGACGTTGCCGAAGGTGAGGGCGGCGATCCAACGGCCCTGGTCGCCGAGGCCGAGCGCCTCGACGGCCTTCGTGACGTCGGCGGTCGTCGTGTAGAGCGCGTCGTTGGAGCCCTCGTGCTTGACGCCGTCCTCCTCGCCGCCCACGACACCGATCTCGACCTCGAGGATCGCGTTGATCGCCTTCATACGGGGGAGGAGCTGCTTGGCGATCTCGATGTTCTCGTCGAGCGGCACAGCCGAACCGTCCCACATGTGCGACTGGAAGATGGGCTGGCCGCCATCGGCGACCACCTTCTCCGACTCGGCGATGAGCGGCATCACGAAGTCGTCGAGGGCCGGCTTGGGGCAGTGGTCGGTGTGCAGGGCGACGGTGATCGGGTAGTTCTTGGCGACCTCGTGCACGTAGGCGGCGAAGGCGAGCGCGCCGGTGGCCCGACCCTTGACCGTGTGGCCGGCGAAGTAGTCCGCGCCGCCGGTGGTGACCTGCAGGATGCCGTCGGAGCCGGCCTCGGTCAGGCCCTGCAGAACGGCGTTGATGGTCTGCGAGCTGGAGACGTTGATCGCGGGGTAGGCGAATCCGCCGGCCTTCGCGCGATTCAGCATCTCGGCGTATTGCTCAGGGGTGGCGACGGGCATGACAGCTCCTCATAGATGTGACTGTGCGCGGATGTGGGCGCGGTGATTCCACCGGCAACTCTAGCGAAGCACGCGCGGCACCGCCGGTGCGCGGGCCGTGATACAGGGGTGACCGGCGGTCTCTTCATGACAGGAAAGAATCGCATTTCCTTCATTCATGCCAGGCGGAAAGCGCCCATTTCGTCCACGGGTCGCCGCGTAGTCTGGCGCCATGGTGAGTCTTACCGCTGACATGAGTCCGCTTCAACCCGACCGCAACCTCGCGCTGGAGCTCGTGCGTGCGACGGAGGCCGCTGCGATCCGCTCGGTTCCGTTCATCGGGCGTGGCCAGAAGGAGCTCGCCGACGGGGCGGCGGTCGACGCCATGCGCGCCTTCCTGTCGACGGTGAACTTCGACGGCGTGATCGTGATCGGCGAGGGCGAGAAGGACAATGCGCCGATGCTGTTCAACGGTGAGTCTGTCGGCACGGGGCGCGGACCCCAGTGCGACATCGCGGTCGATCCGATCGATGGAACGACGCTGACGGCTGAAGGACGCAACAACGCGATCTCGGTGCTGGCGGTGTCGGATCGAGGAGCGATGCTCGACGCGTCGAGCGTCTTCTACATGGACAAGATCGTGACGGGCCCTGCCGGTGTGGGCGTCGTGGACATTCGTCTCCCCGTCGCCGAGAACATCCGCCGGCTGGCGAAGGCGCTGGGCAAGCCCGTCGACGAGCTGGTCGTCTCGGTGCTGAACCGCCCGAGGCACGCGAAGCTGATCGAGGAGATCCGCGAGGCAGGTGCGGGCACACGCCTCATGAGCGATGGCGATGTGGCCGGCGGCATCAACGCGGCGCGTCACAACGCGCGGACCGACATGTGCATCGGCGTGGGTGGCAGCCCGGAGGGGATCGTGACGGCGTGCGCCATCAAGGCGCTGGGCGGGCACATCCAGGGGCGCCTGTGGCCGCGTGACGACGACGAGAAGCAGCGTGGCATCGACGCCGGGCTGAAGCTCGATGACTACGTGTATGAGGCCGACGAGATGGTGAAGGGCAAGAACACGATCTTCGTGGCGACGGGTGTGACGAACGGCGAGCTCGTGGCGGGCGTGCGCCGCGCGGGCGACTATGTGTACACGGAATCGGTGGTGCTTCGCGGCGCGTCGGGCACGCTTCGCCGCATCTCGTCGGAGCATCTGACGTCGAAGTGGCTGTGACCAGATCGAGACGGTTCACAGCGTGCCAACACCTTTCCGACAAGGTGCATCTGGCAGAATAGATGTGGTGTCACGGGCGACACGTTCGCCGATCGCACACACCCCCGGGAGTCAAATGTCCGCTGTGAACAGTCCGAAGACCGGTCAGATCGCGGTACCCATCGACCCCGCACGCCGCCCTGACGTGTTGCTTCGCCGTCGTGCGCCCGAAGGTCACAGAGTGAGCCCGTGGTGGCACATCGGCGCGTTTGTCGCCGTCTCGCTTGCCGTTGTCGGCCTTATGAACTTCTTCCCCGGCGGCTGACCTCTTCTTCGTCGTCCGCGTGACCGGGGTCGATGCGTTCGCGCAGCTCGCCGACGTCTGCTGAAAGCTCCTCGACGAGGAGCTCGGCTCGCGCCTCGACTTCGTCGTCCTCGAGGGCGATGAGCTCCGTGGCGGTCAGGTGACGCGGTGACGACTCGATCGGCGTCGGCGCCGCGACGGCGTCGAGCCGCGTCTCGTCGATCCCCGGGAACCGGCGCGCGCTGACGAGGACGCGCGATTCGAGTGCGCCCGCGAATCTGTTGTAGCTTGCGACCGTGCGCTCGATGGCGCGGCGGAGCTCGTCGGTGTGCTTCGCGAGCCCACCGAGGCGCTGGTAGAGCTCGTTCCCGAGAGCGAACAGCTTCTTCGCCTCGTCCGAGACGTCCTGCTGTGTCCAGGTGTATGCGACGGTCTTGAGCACCGCCCAGAGGTTCACGGGTGAGGCGAGGGCGACGCGCCGACCGAAGGCGTAGTCGAGCAGTGCGGGATCCTCCTCAAGGGCCGCGGCGAGAAGCGACTCGCTCGGGATGAAGCACACGACGAACTCCGGACTCGACGACAGGCCCGACCAGTACGACTTCTTCGCGAGTGCGTCGACGTGCGCGCGCACCGCCTTGACGTGGCGTTCCATGAGCGTCTTTCGACGCGCGGCTTCCTCGCCGGTGGCGGTCACGGGAATGGCGCTGGCCTCGAGATAGGCGTCGAGCGGCACCTTCGCGTCGACGGCGAGGGCCTTGTCGCCCGGAAGCCGAACGATCATGTCAGGACGACCTGCCCCGGCATCCGAAGAGACGGACACCTGCGTCTCGAAGTCCACGAAGCGCGTGAGGCCGGCCGATTCGACGATGCGACGCAGCTGCGTCTCGCCCCACACGCCTCGAGCGGAATTCGAGCGGAGCGCGCCGGCGAGCGACTCAGTGGTCGATCGCAGCGTCTCGGCCTGCTCGTGTGCGCGGCGGAGCTGCTCAGCGATCGATCCGTACTGCAGGCGGCGGTCTCGCTCCAGCTCGTCGACCTTCAGCTGCATGCTCTGCAAAGACTCCTGCACCGGGGCAAGGGCGCGCAGCACCTGCTGCTCCCGGCGCTCGCGCTCCTCGCGTGCGGCCTGGTCGGCGCGGGACTGCGCGCTGAGCTCGCGGGTGAGGGCGCGCTGCTCCTCGAGCTGCTGCGCGAGCGCCGAGCGCTCCGCCTGGGCGGCCGCGAGGCGTGCGGCGACGGCAGCGTGCGAGGTCGCCGCGCGTTCGGCCGCGCGAGCGGTGCCGGCGAACCAGCCGGCGAGCAGCCCGGCGAACAGGCACGCGACTGCGGTCGCGATGAGGAAGACGAGGTCCATGAGGCAAGGATGCCGGAGGCCTCCGACATCGTCGGGGCGGCCGGCGCGAGCCGGCGAATCTGTCAGGCGACGGCGGCGACCGGGGTGACTGCCGTGATGGGCGCGGCGTCCAGCGCGGCCTCGACAGCGGGCACCGGGATCTGCGGGATGCGCAGCCCGAGCAGCATCGCCAGCTCGACGGCATCCTGAGCGCCCGCGCGTGCGGCCGCGTCGATCACGATGTGTGCGCATGCCAGCGCGTCAGCGGCGGCGTCGTGGTGTGCGAAATCGAGGAACCCTGCGGCTGCGGCGGCCAACGGCAGGCGATACGACTCGAGCTCGTATGTCTTGCGGGCGACCTGCAGGCTGCAGAGATAGCGGTACGACGGGTATGCGTCGCCCGTGACCTCGCAGGCGCGGCGCAGCACCGTCATGTCGAAGCCTGCGTTGTGCGCAACGAGGATGTCGTCTCCCGCGAACGCGACGAGGTCGGCGAGCTGCTCCGACCAGCCCGGCGCATGCGCGACGTCGTCGGCGGTGATCCCGTGGATGTTCACGTTGAGCTCGAAGAAGCGGTCGTGACCGGGCGGGGGCTGGATGAGCCACCCCGCCGTCGCCACGACGCGCCCGTTGCGCACGCGGGTCAGGCCCACCGCGCACGCGGACGCGCTCGAGGAGTTCGCCGTCTCGAAGTCGATCGCGGTGAAGTCCAGGGGCACGTGTCCAGGCTCTCTCCGAGGCTGTGCCGCCGGGGGGAGGCGCGCCGCAGTCGCGGCGTATGGTCGAGGGATGACCGACCCCCTCAAGCTGGCCCGATCGTTCGGCCGAGCCGTCGACGCGTACGACCGCGGCCGGCCCGGATACGGCGCGGATGCCGTCGCCTGGCTGCTCGAGCCCGTGGCCTCGGTCGCACGGCGCCCACGAGTCGCTGACGTCGGTGCGGGCACGGGCAAGCTCACGCGGGCGCTCGTCGACGCGGGAGCGGAGGCGGTCGCGATCGATCCCGACGCCGAGATGCTCGCAGCGCTCCGCGACACGACGCCCGGAGTGCCGACCTTCGTGGGCACGGGGGAGCGGATGCCGCTTCCCGACGCGTCTGTCGACGCGGTCGTGTTCGGGCAGGCGTGGCACTGGGTGGATGCCGCCGCGGCTTCGACCGAGGCCGGGCGGGTGCTTCGCGACGGCGGCGTGCTCGGTCTCGTCTGGAACCTTCGCGACGAGACGGTGCCGTGGGTGGCGCGGCTCACGCGGATCATGCGCGGCAGCCACGCTGAGGAGCTGCTGGCCGAGGGCGACCCGCCTGTGCACGCCCCCTTCGGCGCTCTCGAACGGCGCTCCTGGTCATGGACGAGGCCGGTCAGCCGGGACGACCTGCGTGCGATGGTCTTCTCCCGGAGCTACGTCATCACGGCCCCTGAAGCGGAGCGCGCGCGGATCGAGCGGGAGATCGCGGAGCTCTTCGACGAGATCGGAGCGGTCGGCGACACGGAGGTGGACCTTCCCTACGTCACGCACGCCTACCGTGCGGTGAAGCCCGCGGGAGCGTCGGGCTGACGACCTCGGCGCGGCGGGGCGTTCCTGGCCACGTAGACTGACATCCCGTGGCTCTTACCATCGGAATCGTCGGTCTCCCCAACGTCGGCAAGTCGACGCTCTTCAACGCCCTGACCAAGAATCAGGTGCTCGCGGCGAACTATCCGTTCGCGACGATCGAGCCGAACATCGGCGTCGTCAACCTGCCCGACCCGCGGCTGAGCAAGCTGGCGGAGATCTTCGGCTCCGAGCGCATCCTCCCGGCAGCCGTGTCGTTCGTCGACATCGCGGGCATCGTCCGCGGGGCGAGCGAGGGCGAAGGCCTCGGGAACAAGTTCCTCGCCAACATCCGCGAAGCCGATGCCATCGCGCAGGTCGTGCGCGGATTCGCCGACAGCGACGTCGTGCACGTCGACGGCAAGGTAGACCCGGCATCCGATATGGAGACCATCAACGCCGAGCTGCAGCTGGCCGACCTGGAGACCCTCGAGAAGGCGATCACACGCTACGAGAAGGAAGTGCGCGGGCGGAAGCTCGACCCGATCGTGCTCGAGACCGCCAAGCAGGCACAGGAGGCCCTTCAGCGCGGCGAGCTGCTGTCGGCCTCCGGCATCGACCTGTCGCCCATCAAGGAACTCGGCCTGCTCACCGCCAAGCCGTTCATCTTCGTCTTCAACGTCGACGAGGCCGTGCTCACCGATGACGCCCGCAAGGCGGAGCTCGCCGCACTCGTCGCGCCCGCGAAGGCGGTGTTCCTCGACGCGAAGATCGAGTCGGAGCTCATCGATCTCGACCCCGAGGACGCCGCCGAGCTGCTGGCCTCCACGGGGCAGGAGGAGTCGGGCCTCGACCAGCTCGCCCGCATCGGCTTCGACACCCTCGGCCTCCAGACCTACCTGACGGCGGGCCCCAAGGAAGCACGCGCCTGGACGATCGGCAAAGGCTGGAAGGCGCCGCAGGCGGCGGGCGTCATCCACACCGACTTCGAGAAGGGCTTCATCAAGGCGGAGGTCATCTCGTTCGACGACCTCGTCGCGTGCGGCTCCGTCGCGGAGGCCCGGGCGAAGGGCAAGGCCCGCATGGAGGGCAAGGACTACGTCATGCAGGACGGCGACGTCGTGGAGTTCCGCTTCAACGTCTGATCAGTGAGCGCCCTTTTCGGTCAGCTGAACTGGACGAACGTGCGGATCGGGTAGCCGAGATCGCCCGTCTCTGTGAAGCCCATCGACTCGTAGAAGGCGCGCTGAGCGGGCTCGTCGTCGGTGATCAGCACCTTTTGGCGCACATCCCGGTACGGCTCGAGCACGCGGCGGATGAGCTCGCGTCCGATCCCACGGCGCTGGTGTGCAGGTCGGACCAGGACGTCCTGCAGGTACACGATCGTCTGCCCGTCCCCGACGACGCGAGTGAGACCGACCAGCTCGCCGTCTTGGCGAGCAGCGGCAACAGCCAGCGACGCGCTCACCGCCGCGGCCAGTCGCTCAGGATCCCTCGTGTACGCCGTCCACCCGACGGCGCCGTAGAGGTCCACCAGCTCCTCCTGCGAGGGAGTCGCGGTCTGATAGATGAGGCCATTCACCCGTCCACTCTGTCAGGACGCCGGTCGCCACGACACAAAGAGGCCCGGCCGCCTGCCTTTGCGGCGGGCGACCGGGCCACTGTCACGTGTCAGCTGTTGTCGACGGCGACGACGTCGGGGTACTGCTCGAGCCAGGCCTCGACGGCCTCGGCTTCGCGGCCCTCGCCGTACTCGTTGACGACGAGGTCCTCGAGCGTGCCGTACTGCTCGTCGTCCAGGCGGATGCCGCCGATGAGGTCGGCGGCCTCGCCGCAGCGCTCCGAGAAGCCGGCGGTGGCGAGGAAGTGCAGGGACTCGGGCTCGCCCATGGCGCCCTTCGGGTCGTCGAGGTCCTTGAGGTCGAACGTGTCGTTCGCCCAGAAGGGGCGCCACGAGGTGACGACGATGTCCTCCTCGGCGGCGATGGCCGTCGCGAGTTCGGTGGTCATCGCGGCGGTGGAGGACGTGATGAGGTCGTACTCGTCGCCGAGGTCGTATGCGGGGATCATCGACTCCTGCGTCTGCGCGGTCAGGCCAGCGCCGGGCTCGATGCCGACGATGCGGCCGCCGAAGCGGTCGGCGTTGCCGGCGAGGTCCTCGATCGAGTCGATGTCGACGTAGCTCGGCACTGCGATGGTGAGCTTCGCGTCGTCGTAGTACGCGCCCAGGTCCTCGATGGAGTCGCCGTACGTCTCCATGTACGACGCGTGGGTGAGCTCGGGCCAGGCCGACGGGTAGATGTCGACGTCGCCCTGCGCCAGGCCGGTGTAGAGCGGCCCCGCCTCAGTGAGGGTCTGCATCTCGACCGTGTAGCCGAGCGCCTTCAGACGGTTCTCGAGCAGGTACGCCGTGCTGAGGCCGTCCGTCCACGACGGCAGGAATCCGAGGGTGATGGTCGAGCACTCGGCGGCGGCGTCGGTGCTGCCGGCATCCGCGTCGCCGTTCGCGCCGCAGCCCGTGAGGGCGATCGTCGCGGAGGCGCCGAGGGCGAGGGCGCCGATGAGGGTTCGCTTCGTCATGTGGTTCTTTCCGTTACGCATGTCTTCTTCTTGTTCCGTTTCTCTCTCGGTGCGACGGTGCGGGCGACCCGCACCGCTTCAGCCGACTCGCGCCGGCTGCGTCGTCGACGAAGCCTCGTCCTTCGTCCGGTCGGGGGTCGGGTCCGCGCCGGGCGCAGCGGCCGGAGCGGAGGTCTGGGCGGCGGTGCGGCGGCGGGCGGCGATGCCGATGAGCGACGTGGGATGCTCGCGGGGCGCGCCGAGGGCGGCGGTGACCCGGTCGAGGTAGACCGCGATGATGACCACGGCGAGGCCGGCCTCCACCCCGATGCCGAGGCGCGCGGTGGACACCGACTGCACGACGAGCTTGCCGAGGCCGTCGGCCCCGACGATGCCTGCGAGCACGGCCATCGACAGCGCGAGCATGATCACCTGGTTGACGCCGGCCATGATCGTGGGCATCGCGAGCGGGAGCTGGATGCCGCGGAGGATCTGGCCCGGCTTCGCACCGAACGCATTGCCCGCCTCCACCGTCTCGGCGTCGACGCCGCGGATGCCGAGCTCGGTCAGCCGCACGCCGGGCGGGAGGGCGAAGATGACCGTGGCCACGACACCGGGGACGACGCCGATGCTGAAGAACGTGATGGCGGGGATCAGGTAGACGAAGCCGGGCATCGTCTGCATGAAGTCGAGCACCGGCTTGAGGATGGCGCGGACGGTGTCGTTGCGCGCCGACCAGATGCCGAGCGGGATGGCGATCGCGACGGCCACGAGAGCCGCGATGAGCACGAGCGACAGCGTCTGCATGGACGCCACCCACAGGTCCATCGCGACGATCAGCGTGAACGACACCGCGGTGCCGAGCGCCATCTGCCACGAGCGCAGCGCCCAGCCGATCAGCGCGAACAGCACGATCGCGAGCGGCACGGGCACAGCGAGCAGGGTGTCGGTGAGGCCATCGACGAGGAAGCGGACGACGACGGTGATGACGTCGAAGAGCGCGTCCAGGTTGTCACGCAGCCACGCGACAGCGGTCTCGACCCAGGAGCCGAGGGGAAGGCGGAAGTCGTCCATCAGAGCACCGCCTCTCGGTCGTCGGTCGCCGAGACCGTCGGTGCGCCGCCGGCGAGGACCTCGTCGATGACGGCGGCGGGCACCGGCTGCGGCGGCAGCGCGATCTCTTCGGTCGCGCCGGGCCCGGGTCCGAGCGCGGCGAGCAGGGTGACGCGCGGGATCACGCCCAGGAGGCGCCCGTCGTCGTCGGTGACCGCGAGCGGGAGCGGTGACTCGACGGCGGGCACGAACAGGTTCATCAGCACCTCGTCATGCCGGACGCTCTGCGGCACCGGGCGGATCGCCGACGTCATGGTGACGACGCCGGCGCGCACGAGCTTGACGGCGTCGCGGTCCGTGACGATCCCGACCAGCCGGCGATCGCGATCGACGACGTACGCCGCCGATGTATACGCGTCGCGCATCGTGCGCAGCGCCGTGCGGGGGCCGGCGTTGCGCGACACGACGGGCCGCGGCCGCTCCATGACGTTCGCGGCCGTCAGCACGCGGGCCCGGTCGACGTCCTGCACGAACTGCGCGACGTAGTCGTTCGCCGGGTCGGTGAGGATGTCCTCGGGAGTGCCGATCTGGACGATCCGGCCGTCGCGCATGACGGCGATCCGGTCGCCGAGGAGCATCGCCTCGTTGAGGTCGTGCGTGATGAACACGATGGTCTTGTGGAGCTTCTGCTGCAGCTCGAGCAGCTGCTCCTGCATCTCGCGCCGGATGAGCGGATCGAGGGCGCTGAACGCCTCGTCCATCAGGAGGATGTCGGTGTCGGCCGCGAGTGCGCGCGCGATGCCGACGCGCTGCTGCATGCCGCCCGAAAGCGCCGACGGCAGCTTGTCGCCCCAGCCTCCGAGACCGACGAGGTCGAGGATCTCCTCGGCCTTCACCCGGCGGGCGTCCTTCGCGACGCCGCGCAGCTCGAGCGGGTACGCGACGTTGTCGGCGACGGTGCGGTGGGGGAGCAGCGCGAAGTGCTGGAAGACCATCGAGATGCGATCACGACGGATGCTGCGAAGCCGGTGCCCGCTCACGCCGGTGATCGGCTGGTCGTGCACGCTGATGGTGCCCGCAGTGGCGTCGTGCAGGCCGTTGAGCATGCGGATGACGGTCGACTTGCCGGATCCGGACAGACCCATGATCACGAAGATCTCGCCGGGCTGGACGGTGAAGCTCGCGTCGATGACGGCGGCCGTGCCGGCGTCCGCGACCTCGGTGCGGGACGCGCCGGCGCGCAGCCGGTCGACGACTCTCTCGGGATGACGGCCGAACACCTTGTACACGTGCTCGACCCGAATGGCTGGAACGGTCACTCTGAACCTCAGCAGCCCGGTGCAGGGGGCTGCAACGGTCACGCCCGGGTGGCGGTCCACTCGCGCGCGCTTCGGGGAACGGCGCCGGCTGCGGATGTCGGATCCGAGCAAAGACCGCCGACCATACGCCCGCCGGCCAGACCCCTTCCCAGGGGGTCGCCAGCGGTCGCGGACTGGTCGGGAATGCCCCTTCCGGGACTTTCCGACACTCTCATGCTCCCGCATGGATGCGCAACTTCATGGCTCCAGATGCGAGTTCACTGAGCTTGTGCGATCGCCGTGTCGCGCGCGCGTGGCCTGCCGTCTGTGCCTCGGCGGGGCTACTCGCATGCGGACGCGGGGCGCAACCCCCTTCATGATCGCGAAAGCGCAGGCGACGGTGGGGTCATGACCGATATGACAGACCCCTCTGACGTCCCCTCCGCCGCTGACGACATCCCTTCTCGAGACCTCCCCGACTCCGTCGACCAGCCCGAGACACAGGGCGCCGACCCCCTCGCCGCTGAGCTGGGCGAGGACGGTGAGGGAGACCTCGCACCCGAGGATCTCACGCAGGGAGACCTCTCCGACGGTGACGGCGGACGCGCCGACCGAGTCGATGACGGGCCCACCGACCTGCGCACCGAACTCCCTGACGACGAGTAGGGCGGAGGCCGCGCAGGCGGCTCAGCCGCGCAGGCGCTTTCGCATGAACACCTGCGCGGTTCCGTCGCCCTGCTCGATGCGCTCCGTCTCGCGGTACCCGCACGACTCGTAGAGCCGAATGTTGGCCTCGCTCAGGCTGCCGGTGAACAGCTCCGCCTCGGCGGCCGAGGACCCCTCCTCGGCGGCGGTGAGGAGACGTCGCCCGATGCCCTCGCCCTGCACGTCCGGCGCGATGGCGATGCGCCCGACGAGCAGCAGTCCGTCTCGCTCCCGGGTTCGCACGGCGCCCACGAGCCGACCCCGGCGACGCGCCACCCAGCCGCCCGCGTCTTCGAGCTCAGCCTCCATCTGCTCCAGTGTCTGGGTGAGCGGCGACATGTCCGCGCTGCCGTAGATCTGCGCTTCGCTGACGAACGCCGCACGCTGGATCGTGAGCACTTCTCCGGCGTCCTCCGGCCGGATCGGCTCAATGCGGATTCCGTCGCGCTCCTCCTCGGAGCGTGCCGTCTCTAGGCGGCGCAGCGCGTCGCGAAGGGCCGTCGCGGCCGCGCGCACGCTCAGTTGCACGACCTCTTCGGGCGAACCCTCGAACCGATGCTCGGTCGTCGTGACTTCTCCCGCGATCGCGACTCCGATGTGCACTTCACCGGGCAAGTGGCCGTCGGACGGGTCGGGCCCGCCGACACCCGTCGCCGAGACGACCGCGTCGACCCCCAGCACGCTCCGGCCGCCGGTGGCCAGCTGCTGCGCGCAGGAGGGCGAACATGGGTCGGTGCCTGGCTCAACGCCCAGCACCGACTCTTTCGTCTCCATCTGGTAGGCGATGACGGCTCCGCCGAACCAGTCGGCAGCGTTCTCGCCCTGCCCGAGGGCGCTGGCGATCGCGCCGCTGGTGAGCGACTCGACGGCGCCGACCACGGCGTTCCTGTCAGAGCACAGACGGGCGATGTCGGCCACGAGGGTCTCGATGTCTTCCACGGTCGAGACCATAGCCCGATGCGCGGAGATTTCGGATGACGCTTGACAGGAGGCCGCGGGTGCGCGAAGACGCGCTCACACACTCCTCGGGCCGTGTCAACGGGGGTCCCGGCTCCTCGCATGTCGGCGAGAATCTGACGACCCGGATCTGCTCCGCGCGTCCGGGAGACACCGCAAGCGGACACGGAAGGAGCGCCACCACATGGCAAGCATCACGGAGAGCATCGACGTCAACGTTCCGGTGAGCACCGCGTACAACCAGTGGACCCAGTTCGAGACCTTCCCGCAGTTCCTGAACTTCGTCGACGCGGTCACGCAGATCGACGACGTCACGAACCGCTGGAGTGTCACGATCGGAGGCGTCCAGCGCGAGTTCGTCACCAAGATCACGGAGCAGCACCCCGACGAACGTGTCGCGTGGAACAGCACGGGCGGCGAAGTGGACCACGCCGGCGTCGTGACCTTCCACCGCCTCGACGACAACACCACCCGTGTGACGGTCCAGCTCGACTGGGAGCCGGAGAGCCTCCGCGAGAAGATCGGCGCGGCAGTCGGCATCGACGACCACGCCGTGCGCAAGGACCTCGGCAAGTTCAAGGAGTTCATCGAGTCGCGCGGCGCCGCCACCGGCGCGTGGCGCGGCGACGTCGACTGACGTCGCGTTCGATCAGAACTCGTCGGCCGCCTGCTCGTCCGCTTCGGCCTCCGGAATCAGTCGGAGCCCGGCGGGGGAGTGGGCGGCTTCGGCGAGCACCCGCAGCCATGCGGGATTCAGCCCGTGGGGTCCGCGGCGGTCGAATGCGAACACCAGCGCGGCGCTCGGGTTGATCCAGGCCGCCACGCGGCCACCGCCTTCTTCCAGCGGGCTCGTCCACGTGAAGGTGAACGGCTCACGACGACGCAGCTTGTCGCTGATGACGAACTGGAGATGGGCCAGTTCCCGATCGTCGACGACGAGTCGCGCCGTGCCGTCGTACGTCATCTTGCCCATGTCACACTCCTACGACCACGATGACGGGTCATCGGGCGCGAGTTCGCGGATGTCCTGACCGCGCAGCCGGCATCCGCCAGACGCAGTCGTCTCAGCGGTGACTGCGGAGCGTGTGGCTGGGATTGACGCCGTACAGTGCGCGATAGTGAGCGGCGAATCTCGACGGATGCTCGAAGCCCCAGCGTCGCGCGATCTCCGCGATGCTTCCGCCGTCGGGGGCGATGAGGTCGCGGTGCGCGGCCGAGAGTCGGGTGCGTCGGATCCAGTCGGTCGGAGTCGTATCGAGCGCGCGGCGGAACGCGTATTGAAGCCCGCGCGTGGACATCCGCGCTGCACGCGCGACATCGTCGATCGTGATGGGCTGGTGCGCATGGCCCTCGATGTAGGCGAGCGCTCGACGCACGGATGCCGGAGCCGCACGCGTCTGGCCGGTGCGCTCCGCGCTTTCGACGAACGCGGAAGAGAACGCGGAGAGCGTGGCGTGCACCGCGTGCCGACGCAGCTCCGCCTCGGCCAGCGTGCCCACCTCGGCGTCCTCGCCCAGCAGAGACTCCGCCAGGTAGCGGTACGTGCGGTTCCACTGGCGGGCGCCGGCTGTGCTGCGCGGGCGCACCTCCCACAGATCGAGCGTCAGCCGGTCGTTTCCCGTTATCTCACGGGCCGTCCGGGCGACGAGATCGAGGTCGAAGACGAGGGCGTGCACGCGCGCGCGCCCCTCCCAGCGTGCGTACACGGGTCGTCCGGCGGTCACCCACGGGTAGTGTCCGTCGAGCGCGCCGTCGTCGTCCCACGCGCCGCCCTCCGTCGTCACCATGCGACACGCCATGAGCTGGTCGTCGGGGTGCGCCGCTGACCGCACGGAGGCATCGAGGTCATACGCGACGACGGTCATTCCCGACACAGCCGACGCCGCCCAGTCGAACTCCGACCGGGCGGCGTCGAGCTTCTGCAGCTGGGCGGACGGCACCACTTCGCGCCACGTCTGTTCGACCGCTTCTGCCCCGATGCCGCTCAGTCGCTGCCGTTGTGCCATCCGTACCTGCTTCGCTGCTACGCGGTCTGCTCGGCGTGCGTGCCTTCCGCGATCTCCTCGACGGCCTTCGCGTTGAACGCGGGCAGGTCGTCGGGGGTCCGACTCGAGACGAGGCCGGCGTCGACGACGACTTCCTCGTCGACCCATTCTGCCCCGGCGTTGACGAGGTCTGTCTTGAGGCTCGGGTAGCTCGTGATGGTGCGCCCCTCCAGCACACCGGCCTCGGCGAGGATCCACGGTGCGTGGCAGATCGCTGCCACCGGCTTGTGCTGTTCGAAGAAGTCACGAGTGAAGGTGACGGCGGCGCGGTCGAGGCGCAGGTGATCGGCGTTCACGACTCCGCCGGGCAGGACGAGGGCGTCGAAGTCGGCGGCGCTCACGTCCGCCGTCGTCGCGTCGACCGACTGACGGTGCCCGTTCTTGCCTTCGATCTGACCGGCCTCAGGCGCCACCATCACGGCGGTCGCACCGGCGTCGGTCACCGCCTGCCACGGTGAGGTGAGCTCACTGTCTTCGTATCCGTTCGTCGCGAGGAACGCGACCTTCTTTCCGCTGAGAGTAACCATGACCGCCACGCTACGGACGACTTCAGGGCAGCCGCAGGGGGTTGACAAATCACGTGGGTCGCTCGCGCGCCTCGGGTCGCGGCGGGGTGCTTACACTGGACGCATGGCCACCTCGAATCTCCCCACCCCGCAGCTTCAGCCGGTCGCCGACGACAAGCTGATCCAGGTCGTCAGCGAAGGCTCCTCGTGCTGTGGCGGCGGCTGCTGCAGCACTGACTGACGACCATGGCGCGCCGCGCTGTCGTCATCGCACGGCGGGTGACAGAAGCGCGTCGCGGAGGCGCGGGTTGAGTCCGACGAGGTTCACCTCGACCGGCACAGCGAGGGCCTGCAGCGCACGACTGAAGTAGTTCCGTGCCGCGGCAGCCAGGGTGATGTCGACGATCTGCCGGTCGCTGTACCCGGCATCGCGGAGCTCCTGCGTGTCGGCATCCGTCATGGAGTCGGCCGCTGAGGACAGGCGACGTGCATATCGCATGGCCGCCAGGTCTGCGTCGCTGAGGTCGGCCGCTTCGGGGTCGCGCATGACCGCTTCCAGCTGGTCTTCGTCGAGGGCCCCGGCGCGAAGCGCCTTGCGTCCATGCGCGAGCAGGCAATGCGGCGACTTCAGCGCTTCGGCCGCCGCCAGCGTCACCAGCTCGTACGTGCGCACACCGATCGACGGCACGATCGCGTGCACGAGCTGCTCGAAGGCGAGAAGGGCTTCGGGGTTGACGGCCATCGCCCGGGTGTGGCTGAAGACGAAGCCGTCGTCTTCCAGGTCACGACGGTACGCCTCCGCCGCATAGCCGGTGACGGACTCGGGCTCAGGGGTTTCGACGATCATGACGCTCCTCGTTCGCCGCGACCGCTGTCACGGATCCACGTGAGGAGACCGGTGCAGGCGCCGGTGATACGTCGACGTTCGTCGCGATCTCCGCGCTGCCGGTCAGTGTGCGGCCGCAGCCGACGCGCTCTCCTCGGCGGGTGCGCCCGCGGCGTCGGCGGGCTTGCGCACGAGGAACGCGCCGACCAGCAGCGGGAGGGCGATGATCGCGGCGAGCAGGAAGGCGGCGTGGGCGCCCTGCGCTTCCGCCGCCGTCGCCGATGCGCCGGTCTCGAGAGCCCCGCTGGTCGCCGCCGACATGACGGTGATCATGATCGCGATCCCCGCGGCGCCCGCCACCTGCTGCACGGTGCCCACGACGGCGGAGCCGTAGCTGTAGAACTTCGGCTGCAGCGACGCGAGAGACGCCGTGAACAGCGGCGTGAACGACAGCGCGAGCCCGACCGACAGCACGGTCTGCGCCGCGACGATCACCCACAGCGGCGTCGTGTCGGTGAAGAAGAGGGCGAACAGCCACAGCATCGAGACGGCGATGATCGCGCCCGGGACGAGCAGGATGCGCGTGCCGCGCGCGTCGTAGACGCGGCCGATGAACGGACCCGCAAGACCCATCAGCAAGGACCCGGGGAGGACGGCGAGTCCCGTCTCGAGCGGCGTGTGCTCGAGCGCGCGCTGCATGTACAGCGGGAGCACCGTGATCGTGCCGAAGAAGGCCACTGACAGCAGCGACATCTGACCGATCGCGAGCGAGAAGTTGCGGTCGCGGAAGACGCGCAGGTCGAGCAGGGCGTCGTCTTCTCGCTGCAGGACGATCTGACGGCGCAGGAACAGTCCGAGCGCGACGCCGCCGACGATGAATGCCACGATGAGGGCCACGGTGCTGCCGGTCGCCGCGTCGGCTCCCGCCGAGCTGTGGCTCGCGGCGCCGCCGATCTGGCTGAGGCCGTAGACGATGCCGCCGAAGCCGAAGGCCGAGAGGATCACCGACAGGACGTCGATGGGGGCCCGCGTGGTCTCGCCGAGGTTGCGGATCCAGCGCGCGCCCATCGCGAGGGCGATCAGGGCGATCGGCAGCACGATGCCGAAGATCCAGCGCCAGTTGAGCGTCTGGAGAAGCACACCCGAGAGGGTCGGGCCGATCGCCGGGGCCAGCGACATGACGATGGACACCCGGCCCATCATGCGGCCACGCGACTGCGGCGGCACGATCGTCATGAGGGTGGTCATGAGCAGCGGCATCATGATCGCCGTGCCCATGGCCTGGACGACGCGCGCGACGACGAGCATCGGGAAGCCGGGCGACAGCACAGCAAGGAGGGTGCCGAGCGAGAACAGCGTCATCGCCGTGATGAAGACCTGGCGTGTCGAGAAGCGGCGAAGCAGGAAGCCGGTGATCGGGATGACGACGGCCATCGTGAGCATGAAGGCCGTTGTGAGCCACTGGGCGAGCACCGCGGTGATCGCGAGGTCGTCGATGAGGTGCGGGATGGCGACGCCCATCGTCGTCTCGTTCAGGATCGCGACGAAGGCGGCGGCCAGCAGCAGCCACACGACTCTGTTCTCGGTGGCTGAGAGCATCGGTGCGCTCGGGCGTGCGGTCGTCGCAGACGTCATCGTTCTCCTCGAAGGCGGTGGTGCGGCCGGACAAGCGGCGGAAAGAGCGAGCGCCCACGAGCGACCGGGGCGCGCAGACGACTCTAACCCGCGCCCCCGACACGGCATTCCGCATTTTCCGAAATTCTTCGCCCGGCCGGCGGCGATCCGGCCACACCTCCCCGGTGTCGTCCTATGTCACTAGGGTGGCGACGGTGAGCATGGGCGGAATGCACGGCGGCCGAGGCGGGTTCCGAGGCGTCGACGAAGACGCTCAGCGGCGCGCGAACGCCGCGGCGCCCGAGGTCGCCGATCTCGGCCGTCGGGTGGTGGCGCTCTTCCGTCCGTACCTCGCACGGATCGTGGTGACGGGGCTGCTCGTCGTCACGGGAGCGGCGATCGCGGTCATCCCGCCGCTCATCGTGCAGCGCATCTTCGACGACGCGCTGTTCCCGGTGGACGGTTCGGGGCCGGATCTGCGCCTGCTCGGCATCCTGGTCGCCACGATGATCGGTCTCTTCCTCGCGACGGCCGCCCTGGGAGTCGTGCAGACCTGGCTCACCTCCACCGTCGGCAACCGGGTGACGGGCGACCTGCGCGTCAAGCTGTTCGAGCATCTGCAGTCGATGGAGCTCGGCTTCTTCACGCGCACCAAGACGGGTGTCATCCAGTCCCGTCTGCAGAACGACGTCGGCGGTGTGTCGGGAGTGCTGACGAACACCGTCACGAGCATCCTGGGGAACGTCGTGACGGTCATCTCGGCGCTCGTCGCGATGATCCTGATCGACTGGCGCCTCACCATCATCGCCGTCGTGCTCATGCCGATCCTGGTCGTCGTGCAGCGTCGCGTCGGACAGGTGCGCGCGCGGATCGCGGGGCAGACGCAGGAATCGCTCTCGGAGCTGACCGCGATCACACAGGAGACGCTGTCGGTCTCCGGCATCCTGCTGTCGAAGTCCTTCAACCGCCAGCGCACAGAGTCGGAGCGCTATCAGCTCGAGAACCGCAATCAGGTCGCCCTGCAGGTGAAGCGGGCGATGAGCGGTCAAGGGTTCTTCGCGGTGGTCCAGGTGCTCATGGCCTCCGTGCCCGCCGTCATCTATCTCGTGTCGGGATACCTCATCGCGGGCGAACGCGGCATCATCACCGCCGGAACCGTCGTCGCCTTCACGACGGTCCAGGCGCGGCTGCTGCAGCCGCTCATGGGGCTCATGCGCGTGGCCCTCGACCTGCAGACCTCCCGAGCGCTCTTCGCGCGCATCTTCGAGTACCTCGACCTGCAGCCCGCGATCGTCGACGCTCCCGACGCCATAGACGTCAGCGAGGCGCCCGGCCCGGTCGGACGCGTCGAGTTCCGAGACGTCGTCTTCCGTTACCCCGATGCCGCCCCCGATTCGAGACCGACCCTCGGTGGAGTGAGCTTCGTGGCGGACCCCGGTCAGCACGTCGCGTTCGTCGGGCCGTCGGGAGCGGGGAAGACGACGGTCCTGTACCTCGCGCCCAGGCTGTACGAGGCTTCGTCGGGCACCGTGCTGTTCGCCGGCGCCGACGTCCGCGCGCTGAGGCACGAGTCGATCATCGACCGCGTGGGCATCGTGTCACAGGAGACATACCTGTTCCACGCCACGATCCGCGAGAACCTGCGATACGCCAAGCCCGACGCGACCGACGAAGAGCTCGAGGCGGCATGCACGGCCGCGAACATCCACCACATCATCAGCGGGTTCGAGCAAGGCTACGACACCATCGTGGGGGAGCGCGGCTATCGGCTGTCAGGCGGCGAGAAGCAGCGAATCGCGATCGCCCGTGTGCTCCTGAAGGATCCGCCGATCCTGCTGCTCGACGAAGCGACTTCGGCGCTCGACACCGTCTCTGAGCGTGTGGTCCAGGAGGCGCTCGACAACGTCGCGAAGGGGCGCACGACGCTGACAATCGCTCATCGACTCTCGACCGTCATCAGCGCCGACGTCATCCACGTGATCGAGGCCGGCGTCATCGTCGAGTCGGGCACGCACGCCGAGCTCATCTCCCGCGGCGGGCTGTATGCCGAACTGGCCGCCCAGCAGGTGGCGGCGGCGCGAATCGAGGGGATGGATGCCGAGCAGCCGCCGGCCGACCACCCCGACCGGCGCGCGGACCGCGCCCCGGGCGGAGTCGAGCCGATCGTGATCACGGTGGCCGATCCCACGCGGGAGGACCGCGACTGGCCGAAGCTGAGCTGACCCCGGCCGCGGGATCTCACCAGAGGCGGGCGGCGTCCAGCAGGGGCGCCGCATCCGGATCGAGCGAGATGCCCTCGCGTTCCGCGCGGGCAGACAGATCGCGGATGAACGCGCCGAGCGCCCGCCTGTAGGCATCGTCAGGATGGCTCTGCGCTATGCGCACGAGGGGCGGCACGTCCATGTCGAGGATCAGCCGGACGCGGGCTCGCGCGGCGGCGCGATGCGACGCGGCGTCGAGCACGGCAAGCCCGCCGCGAAGGCCCTCCAGGTAGTCGTGCAGCACAGGCACGGCGTCCTTGTGCTGCGTGATCGAGGTGCCGTCGGCGCGCTCTCGCCAGTGCACGACGACGTCGGGGATGACATCGATCGCGCGGGCCAGCGTGTACATACGCTGTGCGACGATCTGGTCTTCGTACATCTTCCCCTCCGGGAAGCGGAGGCCGTGACGTCGCCAGAACTCGATCCGACTGACCTTGGACCACGCGACGATGTTCCCGGAGACCTCAGGATGCTCGGCGAGGGTCGTGCGCCGACGCTCGGGCCAGGTCGAGGCAGTCACCCACGGCTGCACGTCACCCGGTGCGTATGTCACGGCACCCGCGGCCGCGGAGCCCTCGAGCGCGGTCGGCCGCAGTCGGACGTACGCCCCCACGACGAGGTCGCTTCCCGACTCGGCGATCGTGGACACGAGCCGCTGCAGCGCGTTGGGGGTGAGCTCGTCGTCAGCGTCGAGAAAGGCGACGAACGGGGTGGTCACCGTCTCAAGGGCTGCGTTGCGAGCCGCGCCGAGCCCCTTCGCCACATCGTGACGAATGAACGTGAACCGCTCGTCGTCGTCGGCGGCCTCGCGGAACAGCTGCGACGTGGCATCCACCGAACCGTCGTCGACCAGCACGGCGCGCCAGTGCGGGAGCGTCTGTGCGCGGAGGGAGGCGAGGGCCTGCGGTGCGTACGGTGCGACGTCGCGACCCGGGACGATGACGGTGACGACGGCGGGTGTGCTCACGTGCCCGATCGTACCGCCGTCACTGCGGCGGCGACCGCGTCGGCGACGGGCGTCAGGTCGAGGTCGGGGCCGTGGCCGAACGTGAAGCGCACGGAGGTCTGCGCGACCTCGCGGGGGATGCCGAGAGCCACCAGCACGTGCGAGGGCTCGTCGCTGCCGGCGGCGCACGCCGACCCGCTCGACGAGACGATTCCGCGGCGCTCGAGTTCGAGGAGCACCGCCTCGCCCGACACGCCCGCGAACGTGAAGCTCGCGGTGCCTGCGAGCCGCTGCACCGCATCCCCTGTGAGTCGGGCGTTCGGCACGAGGTGGAGCACACGGGAGATGAAGGCGTCCCGTCGGGCGGCGACGCGAGCGGCCTTCGCGGCGCGTTCGGTCTCTGCCAGCTCGAGCGCCAGGGCGAATCCGACCGCCCCGGCGACGTTCTCTGTGCCGCTGCGACGCTCGCGCTCCTGACCGCCGCCGTGCAGGAGGGGCTCGAGGGGAAGGCGCCCGCGCACTGCGAGCACGCCGACCCCCTGCGGTGCGCCGATCTTGTGGCCCGCAATCGAGATCGCGTCGGCACCGGTGCCCGCCAGAGGCTCCCAGCCGGCGGCCTGCACGGCGTCGATGTGCAGCGGCACGCGCGCCTCTGCACAGACAGCGGCGATCGCCGGGACGTCCTGCACGGTGCCGATCTCGTTGTTGGCGTAGCCGAGAGTCACGAGCGCCGTCTCGTCGCGAAGGGATGCAGCGACGTCGTCGGGGGAGACGACTCCCGTGGCCGAGACGGAGACGTGCGTGATGTCGAATCGGTGGATGCGCTCCAGGTAGCCGCAGGATGCCAGCACGGACTCGTGCTCGATGGGCGACGTCACGAGGTGCACGGGTGCGCGGCGCCGCTCCGCGGCGGCGATGGCGAGACCTTTGATGGCGAGGTTGTTGGCCTCGGTGCCGCCGGACGTGAAGACGATGTCGCCGGGGCGCATGCCGACCACCGCGGCGACCCTGCGCCGGGCGCCAGCGAGCGCGCCCGCCGCGGCCTCGCCGACGGTGTGGTGGCTCGACGGATTGCCGAACCGATCGGTCATGTACGGCAGCATCGCATCGACCACCTCTGATCGCACCGGGGTGGTGGCGGCGTGGTCGAGGTAGAGCATCACGGCGCGTCCGCCAGGTCCACCCGCATGTCGAGGCCCAGGTCGAGGGCGCGGGCAGAGTGGGTGAGCGCGCCGACCGAGATGACGTCGACGCCGGTCTCGGCGATGGCGCGCACAGTCTCCAGGCTGATGCCTCCCGAGGCCTCGACGGTCGCACGACCGTCGATGCGAGCGACGCCCTCGCGGAGGTCTTCGAGCGTGAAGTTGTCGAGCATGATGGTGTCGACGCCGGCCGCGAGAACGGCATCGATCTGGTCGGGGCGATCGACCTCCACCTCGATGTGGGCGGTGTGTGGCAGGCGCGCGATCGCTCCTTGCAGCGCCTGGGTCACGGAGGCTCCCCGTGCCGTGAGGACGGCGAGGTGATTGTCCTTGGCCATCACGGCATCCGACAGCGAGTAGCGGTGGTTGTGCCCGCCGCCGCTGCGCACGGCGTGCCGCTCGAGGGCGCGGAGTCCCGGCGTCGTCTTGCGCGTGTCGGCGATGCGTGCTCCGGTGTGGGCGACCTCCGCGACGTAGAGGTTCGTCAGCGTCGCGATGCCGCTCATCCGCTGCGCGAAGTTGAGGCCGACACGCTCGGCTGTGAGCACGCCGCGCGCCGGTCCCGTCACCCGGGCGAGAGCGGAGCCCGCCGTGAAGAACTCGCCGTCTTCGGCCAGCAGCGTGACGGCGATTCGGGGATCGGTCAGCCGAAACGCGGCCGCGAAGACAGCGCCGCCGCTGAACACGCCGTCTTCCCGGCCGATGAGGTCAGCGGTGGCGACGGCGTTCTCGGGAATGAGGTAATGGCTCGTCAGGTCGCCCCATGGCGCGTCTTCCTCGAGCGCTGCGGAGACGACGCGATCGATCTGGGTGGTGCTGAGCATCAGGCGAGGACCTTCCTGGCTTCGTCGACGGATGCCGTCGGACTCTCGGCGGGCGGGGCGGGGTCGTCGGTGCGGAAGTGCGCTCCCACGGAATGCGGACGGGTGAGCGCGGCGGCGACGAGAGCGGCGGCGACGAGAAGGAGATTGGCGTCCTCGTGCTCCGCCTGAGTGCGGGGTCGCGGCTGCCCCGCCCGCCACGCAGCGATCGTCTCGGCCGCATGCCGCAGTCCTTGCGCGCCGCGCCGCAGTCCCGCGTGCCGCCACATGAGCTCCTGGAGAGCCGCGCGTGAGAACGGCGCCGCGGCCCGCGCAGCGGGGTCGGAGGGCGCGGCGACGGTCGGAGCAGGGACCGCACCTGCGCCACCCGCGGGCCACGACGCCTCGGTGACATCGGCAACGAGCGCGGCGGCGACCCGCGCACCGAAGACGGCTCCCTCGAGGAGCGAGTTCGACGCGAGACGGTTGGCGCCGTGAACGCCCGTGCGGGCGACCTCGCCGACCGCGTAGAGCCGGGGCACGGTCGTGCGCCCGTCGACATCGGTCATCACGCCGCCCATGAGGTAGTGCGCCGCGGGTGTGACCGGGATCGGCTGGCGTGCCCAGTCGAGTCCGCGGGCGCGCACGGCCGCATCGATCGTCGGGAACCGGCGGGCGAGGAACGCCGCGGTGGCTGCGGGAGTCTCGCGCAGCCCGGTCGCGTCGAGCAGAGCGGGCCGCCCCTCCTGAGCGTCCATGCATGCGGCGATCGCGCGCGCGACCACGTCACGGGGCGCAAGCTCCGCGTCAGGGTGCACGGACGTCATGAAACGTGTGCCGTGCTCGTCGCGGAGCACGGCCCCTTCGCCGCGCACAGCCTCCGACACCAGGAAGGCATCTGCGTCGGCGGTGTCGGGGAGCACCGTGGGGTGGAACTGGAAGAACTCCAGGTCGCGCACCGCCGCGCCGGCACGGAGAGCCGCGGCGATGCCGTCGCCGGTCGCGACCGGCGGATTGGTCGTGTGGGCATAGAGTTCGCCGGCGCCGCCCGTGGCGAGGACGACGGCATCGGCGTCGACGCGCACGTGCGACCCGTCGTGGACGAGCAGGTCGACGCCGGCGACGCCGCCGCGTGCGTCGACCACGACACTCAGAAGGAAGGCGTGTTCCACGACGGCGACGTCGGCGGCCCGCAGCCGCGCGACGAGCGCCTTCTCGATGGCGGCGCCGGTCGCGTCGCCTCCGGCGTGCAGGATGCGCGGGTAGGAGTGAGCGGCTTCGAGACCCTTCACCAGCCCGCCGGTGTCGTCTCGATCGAAGTCGACGCCGAGGGCGATGAGCTCTCGGATGCGGGCGGGGCCCTCCTCCACGAGCACGCGGACGGCGTGCTCGTCGCACAGGCCGGAACCCGCGATGAGCGTGTCCCGCACATGGCTCTCGAGGTGGTCGTCGCCGAACATCACGCCCGCGATGCCGCCCTGAGCGAACCGCGTGTTGGCGTGCTCGAGCTCGTCTTTCGTGACGAGTGTCACGCGGCATCCGCGCCGGACGGCGTGCAGCGCCGTCGTGAGGCCGGCGATCCCGGACCCCACTACGACGGCGTGCGTGAGGGTCACGGGCGGGCCGCCAGCATCCGCTCGAGGGCCAGGCGCGCGGGCTCGGCGACGTCGGCCGGGACCGTGATGCGGTTGCGCACATCTCCGGCGACGAGGCCTTCCAGCACCCACGCGAGGTATCCCGGGTGGATGCGGTACATCGTCGAGCATGGGCAGACGACGGGGTCGAGGCAGAAGATGTGGTGCTGCGGGTGCTCAGCGGCCAGGCGCTGGACGAGGTTGATCTCGGTGCCGATCGCGAACACGGTGGGCTCGGTCGCCGCCTCGATCGCCTTGCGGATGTAGTCGGTCGAGCCTGCCTCGTCCGCGGCGTCGACGACCTCCATCGGGCACTCGGGGTGAACGATGACGCGGACGCCGGGGTGCTCGGCGCGGGCCTTGGCGATCTGGTCGACCGTGAAACGGCGGTGCACCGAGCAGAAGCCGTGCCACAGGATGACGCGGGCGTCGCCGATCTGCTCCTCCGTCGAACCGCCGAGGGGGCGACGCGGGTTCCACATCGGCATCTGCTCGAGAGGCACGCCCATCGCCTTCGCCGTGTTGCGTCCGAGGTGCTGATCGGGGAAGAAGAGCACACGGCGTCCTCGGGCGAACGCCCATTCCAGCACCGTGCGCGCGTTCGACGATGTGCAGACGATGCCGTTGTGGCGACCGACGAATCCCTTGATCGCCGCCGATGAGTTCATGTAGGTGACCGGGATGACGGGAAGGAGGCCTTCGGCATCCGGGGTGTCCAGGTCGCCCAGCACCTCAGCCAGCTGCTCCCAGCACTCCTCCACCTGGTCGATGTCGGCCATGTCGGCCATCGAACAGCCCGCGGCGAGGTTCGGGAGGATCACCGCCTGCTCGGGGCGAGAGAGCAGGTCGGCGGTCTCGGCCATGAAATGCACGCCGCAGAAGACGATCGCCTCCGCTTCGGGGTGCGCCTTGGCGGCGTTGGCGAGCTGGAACGAGTCGCCCACATAGTCGGCGTGCGTCACGACCTCCTCGCGCTGGTAGAAGTGGCCCAGCACTACCACTCGGTCGCCGAGCGTCGCCTTCGCCCGTCGGATGCGCTCGGCGAGCTCCTGCTCGGATGCCGTGCGGTACTCGGCGGGCAGCTCGCCCTGCCGCGGGGCCCCGGTCGGGATGACGTCTCCCATCGATGACCCTGGGCCGTACCCGGGGCGACTGTCGAAGTTCCACGGCTCGGCCGCGAGGTCGGTGCTGCAGGTCTCGGCCACGAGGCGGCCGGACACGATCGCCTGGATCTCGTGGTCGACGCTGGGGTCGAGGCTGCGGGCGCCTTCGCCGTTCGGGTTCGGCTGGAGCGTGATCATCGTGGCGGCCATGATGCGTTTCCTTCGTGCGTGGATCGGGCGGTGCTGTCGCGTCTTCGGGGTCGGGTGGTGTGTGTCGGGTCAGCTGCCGAGCGGGCCTCGGTCGGCCAGTTCGACGTCCTTGTTGTAGCGGTACAGGCGGGCGGGCCGGTGACTGCCGGTGCGGAAGTCGTCGGTCGGGATGAGGGTCTGCGAGTTCTCGACCTGGCGGCGGAAGTTCGCCGGGTCGAGGCGGCGGCCGAGGATCGCCTCGTACACCTCGCGCAGCTCGGCGAGCGTGAACGTGTCGGGGAGGAAGCCGTGCGCTATGCGGCTGTAGCCGACCTTGTTGCGCAGGCGCCACAGGGCGTAGTCGACGATGCGGTTGTGGTCGAACGCCAGCTCGGGCAGCGTCGCCTGGTCGAACCACGCCACGTTGTGCTGTTCGGAGCTGAGCGACACGTCCTCGCGCACCAGCGCCCAGTAGACGATGGAGACGACGCGAGTGGGGGAGCGGTCGACGCCGCCGAAGGCGTACAGCTGCTCGAGGTAGCTCGGGGTGAGCGTCGTCGTCTCGGCGAGGGTGCGCGACGCCGCCGTCTCCAGGTCCTCGTCGACGCCGAGCCAGCCGCCAGGCAGCGCCCATTGGCCCTCGTGCGGATCTCGCGTGCGCTTGACGAGCGGCAGCACGATGCGCGGCGCGCCCCCGTCGGCGTCGCGCCGGAGGCTGAAGATGACGGTCGACACCGCGACGCGGATCGACTCGTGGGCTGAGGCGGGCTGTGTTCTGGTCATGATGACTCTAACTTCACGAGACATCTTATAGTCATACGGACCCGAAGGGCAAACAGCGCCACACAGGATGACGATCGCGCCTCACCACGCGACGGGGGCCGGCCGGTAGCCATCCCTCACAGCGCCCCTGCGCGGGTAGCCTGAAAGCAGGAGGTCCCCATGCTCGTCGTCGACCTCATCGCCGTCGTCGCCCTGTTCGCCGCCGCCGTCGTGGGCGTCGTGCGAGGGTTCTTCGCGAGCCTCGGAACGATACTCGGCATCGTCGCGGGCGGCTTCCTCGCTCTCTGGCTCGTGCCCCTGCTCACCCCCGCCATCTCCAGCGTCGTCCCGGTGGGCCCCTGGCGAAGCGCCGCGCTCGCCGTGGTGGCGATCGGAACGGTCATCGCCGTCACGCTCGTCGGCGCGGCGATCGGCTCTGCCGTGCGACGAGGGGTCGACCGCACGCCGATGCGCCGCATCGAGCACTTGGCCGGAGGCATCGTGACGACGGTCGTCACCGCACTCGCGCTTCTCGCCGTCGGCGTCGGTGTGACCGCCGCCGGCATCCCCGTCGTCTCGTCGGCGGTCGCATCATCGCAGGTCCTCCGTCTGATCGACCGCCTCACACCGCCGGCCGTCGACGACGTGCTGACGCAGGCGCGTGGCATCGTGACCACGGACACGCTTCCCCGGCTGGGGAGCGTCATCGGCATCGTGGTGGAGCCCACCGGGCCGCCGATCGCCCTCGACGATCCTGACCTGCAGCACGCGTCGGCGTCGGTGGCGCGCATCAGCGGCACGGCCTACGCGTGCGGCATCTCGATGACCGGCTCGGGCTTCGTCGTCGGTGACGGGCTGATCGTGACCAACGCGCACGTCGTCGCAGGTGTCGACACGCCCATGGTGGAGCTGCCGGCCACAGACGCGCGCGACGCGCAGTCCCGAGAGGGCCGGCTCGTGTACGTCGACCCCGTCGGCGACCTCGCCGTCATCGCCGTCGACGCGCTGGAGGCCGAACCGCTCGGCATCGTCGATCCGCTCCCGGCGGGCTCGCGCGCCGCGGTCCAGGGCTACCCCCACGGCGGGCCGTTCCGCAACAGCGCCGCCGGCATCCTGTCGGTGGTCACCGTGCCGGTCGCCGACATCTACGAGTCCGGACTGTCACCGCGCTCCGTCTACGCGCTCGACGCCGACGTCCAGCCGGGAAACTCGGGCGGACCGCTGCTCGACGACGAGGGCGACGTCATCGGGGTGGTCTTCGGTCGTGGCACCGACGGGGAGCACCGCGGCTACGCGATGACGAGCGAGGAGCTGCGCCCCGCGCTCGACGGGCTGACGGCGAAGGCACCCACCGTCTCATCGGGCCAGTGCACGGGCTAGCCGCGCGCTATGCTGAGCCTGCAACTGAAGACAGGCCGCATGACGTGTGCGGGAGAGCTCCGGGCCCCGCGCCCGGGCACCGAAGGAGCAAGCCTCCCCGCCAATCTCTCAGGTCCGCGTACCGCTCGCGTCCGGCCGCTCTGGAAAACGACCCTCTACAGGGCCGTGCCGACGGTGAAAGCCACGCGAGGCGATGCTCGCAGGCGAAACTCTCAGGCCAATGACAGAGGGGGAGTTCACGGATGCCGAATCCTCGGCATCCGCCCGCCCGACCCGGGAGAACTCATGACCGACCCAGCTGCGCCGCGCGAGAGCGCACAGACCCCTCTCGCCGATCGTCACCGCGCGCTCGGCGCCTCCTTCACGGACTTCGGCGGCTGGTCGATGCCGGTGCGCTACACCTCCGACCTCGCGGAGCATCACGCCGTGCGCAGGGCCGCGGGCCTGTTCGACATCTCGCACATGGCCGAGATCGTCGTCGAAGGCGCGGATGGAGGGGCCTTCCTCGATTACGCACTCGCGGGCCGCCTGTCGACGCTCCCCGTCTGGAAGGCGAAGTACAGCCTGCTGCTCGCCGAATCAGGTGGCATCATCGACGACCTGATCGTGTATCGGCTCGCCGACGAGCGATTCTTCGTCGTCGCCAATGCGGGCAACCGCGCCGCCGTCGTCGAAGCGCTGCTCGAGCGCGCCGCGGGGTTCGACGTCAGCGTCTCGGACGAGACCGAGGCCTACGCACTCATCGCCGTGCAGGGGCCGATCGCCCGGGAAGTGCTCGCTGCGACGCCGGGTGTCTCGCGCCCCGGTCGTGCGCTCGACGAGATTCCGTATTACGCGGCGACCGACGCCGAGTTCGACGGCGCCCCGCTGCTCATCGCGCGGACGGGCTACACGGGGGAGGACGGCTTCGAGCTGTACATCGAGCCCGGCAGGGCGGGCGCGCTGTGGGACGCGCTGCTGGCGGCGGGGGAGCCGCTCGGTCTCGTCCCGGCCGGACTCGCGGCGCGCGACACGCTTCGCCTCGAAGCGGGGATGCCGCTCTACGGCCATGAGCTCTCGCTCGACATCGTTCCCGTTCAGGCAGGACTCGGTCGTGTCGTCGCCCTCGACAAGGACGATTTCGTCGGAAAGCACGGCCTGCAGTCGGTCGTCGCCGCCGAGGCGCCTGTGCTCGTCGGCCTCATCGCGGAGGGGCGCCGCGCCGGCCGTGCCGGCTACGCCGTGCTCGACGACGGGGGCACCCCGGTAGGCGAGGTGACCAGCGGCGCGCTCAGCCCCACCCTCGGCCACCCCATCGCGCTCGCCTACGTCTCGCCTTCGCACTCCGCCGTCGGCACCGAGCTCGCCATCGACGTGCGAGGCACCGCCATTCCCGCCACCGTGACCGAACTGCCTTTCTACCGGAGGACAAAGTGACCGACCTGAACAGCCTGAAGTACACCGAGGATCACGAATGGGTCGCCCTCGACGGCGGCGTCGCCACGGTCGGCATCACTGACTACGCGGCCGACAAGCTCGGTGACGTCGTCTACGTCGACCTGCCGGCCGTCGGCACGGTCGTCACAGCAGGCGACGTCTGCGGCGAGATCGAGTCGACCAAGTCGGTCGGCGAGCTCTACGCCCCCGTGTCGGGAGAGGTCGTCGAGATCAACGACGACGTCGTCGCAGACCCCTCGCTCGTGAACGCGGACGCCTTCGCCGGATGGCTCGTCAAGGTCCGCGTCGACGGCGCCCTCGAGGGCCTCCTCGACCGCGCGGCGTACGTCGCCCTCACGGGCGGCGAGGCGTGAGCATCCCCTTCGCCGGGCGGCACATCGGCACCGATGCCCCCGCCCAGGAGCGGATGCTCGCCACGCTCGGCTACGAGTCCGTCGACGCGCTCCTCGAGCGTGCCGTCCCGGCCGCGATCCAGGTCGAGCCCATCGCCGATTCGGTGATCCCGCCGGCCGCCACCGAAGCCGAGGCCCTCGCCGAGCTGCGTGAGCTCGCCTCCCAGAACCGCGTCGCCCGCTCGTTCATCGGACTCGGCTACTACGACACGATCACGCCCTCGGTGATCGCTCGGAACGTCTTGGAGAACCCGTCCTGGTACACGGCCTACACGCCGTACCAGCCCGAGATCTCGCAGGGACGCCTCGAAGCGCTCATCAACTTCCAGACGATGGTCGCCGACCTCACAGGGCTGCAGACAGCCAATGCGTCGATGCTCGATGAGGCCACCGCTGTCGTGGAAGGGATGCTCGTCGCGCGTCGGGCGTCGAAGAGCCGCTCCAACGTCTTCCTCGTCGACTCCGATGCGCTGCCGCAGACCAAGGCGCTGCTCGCGCACCGGGCCGCCGCTCTCGGCATCCAGCTGCACGAGACGCCCTACGATCTCTCGCCGCCGCCCGCCGACCTCGACGTGTTCGGCGCGTTCATCCAGTACCCCGGCGCCAGCGGTCGGGTGTGGGACCCGTCGGAGGTCATCGCCGCCGTGCAGGCCCAAGGCGGCCTGGCCGTGGTGGCTGCCGATCTCCTCGCACTCACGCTCCTTCGCTCGCCGGGATCGCTCGGTGCGGACATCGCTGTGGGCACGACACAGCGCTTCGGCGTCCCGATGGGCTTCGGCGGCCCGCACGCGGGCTACATGGCTGTGCGCACAGGGCTCGAGCGGCAGCTCCCCGGCCGCCTCGTGGGAGTCTCCCAGGATGCCGCCGGCCACGCCGCGTACCGTCTGTCGCTGCAGACCCGCGAGCAGCACATCCGACGCGAGAAGGCGACGAGCAACATCTGCACCGCGCAGGTCCTGCTGGCCGTCATGGCGTCGATGTACGCGGTGTACCACGGCCCCGACGGGCTGCGGTCGATCGCGGCGGGCGTCGCGGGAAGGGCCCGTCTGCTGCGCGACTGGCTGTCCGACGCGGGCGTCGAGGTGCTGCACGAGCACTTCTTCGACACGCTCGTCGTCAAGACGCCGGGCGAGGCAGAGGCGAAGGTCGCGGCGGCGCGGCAGCGCGGGATGCAGCTGTGGTTCCGCGATTCCGACTCCGTCGGCATCTCGGTCGACGAGGCCACGACGATCGACGATCTCAACGCGCTCGCCCAGGTGTTCGGGGCTCCGGCGCAGCGCGCGTTCGCGCTCGTGTCCGAGACGGCGCTGCCGGAGGCGCTGCTGCGTGAGGACGCCTGCCTCACCCATCCCGTCTTTCACGCGCACCGCTCGGAGACGGCCATGATGCGCTACCTCAAGCAGCTCGCCGATCGTGACTACGCGCTCGACCGCGGCATGATTCCGCTCGGTTCGTGCACCATGAAGCTCAACGCCGCCACCGAGATGGCAGCCGTGTCGTGGCCCGAGTTCGCGCGCGTGCACCCCTTCGCGCCTGCCGAGGACGTCGCGGGCTACCTGGTCATGATCGAGCAGCTCGAGTCATGGCTCGCGGAGGTCACCGGCTACGACGCTGTCTCGCTGCAGCCCAACGCGGGCTCGCAGGGCGAGCTGGCGGGCCTCCTCGCGATCCGGGGATACCACCATGCGAACGGCGACGCGCACCGCGATGTCTGTCTCATTCCCTCATCAGCGCACGGGACCAACGCGGCGTCAGCGGTGCTGGCGGGCATGAAGGTCGTCGTCGTGGCGTGCGATGAAGCGGGCAACGTGGATCTCGGCGACCTCCGCGAGAAGATCGCCGCCCATGGCGACAGCCTGGCGGCGCTCATGATCACCTACCCGTCGACGCACGGCGTGTACGAGCACGACGTCATCGACATCACGCGCGCGGTCCACGAGGCCGGCGGTCAGGTGTACGTCGACGGGGCGAACCTCAATGCCCTGCTGGGGTTCGCCCGCTTCGGCGACCTCGGCGGCGACGTGTCGCACCTGAACCTCCACAAGACGTTCGCCATCCCGCATGGCGGCGGCGGCCCCGGTGTCGGCCCCGTGGCGGCCAAGGCCCATCTCGCGCCGTTCCTGCCG
>CALANM010000224.1 GCA_937926065.1 uncultured Microbacterium sp. | reverse complement strand
ACGAGCGGCAGGCGGGCACGGGGGAGCGGGTTCGGGATCTCTCGCGCCTCAACCGGCAGCGCACGACGGCCGAACGAGTACTGCACCAGCCCCGCGGCCATGCCGACGGCGGCGAGGCCGAAGCCCCAGTGGAAGCCGAGCGAGCTCTGCAGGAGCCCGGTGAGCAGGGGGCCGAAGAACGCGCCGAGGTTGATGCCGAGGTAGAACAGCGAGAATCCGGCATCCCGTCTCGTGTCCTCGGCGCTGTAGAGCGTGCCGACGACGCTTGTCGCGGTCGCCTTGAGGCCGCCCGAGCCCACCGCCACGAGGATGAGGCCGATGCCGACGCCGAGGAATCCGGGGAGGAGTGCCAGGGCGACGTGGCCGCACATGATGACGATGGCGCTGACGAACAGCACGCGCTCGGCGCCCAGGAGCCGGTCGGCGACCCATGCGCCGAGGATCGTCGACAGGTACACCGCGCCGCCGTAAGCGCCGACGATGCCGGTCGCGACTCCCTCGTCGACGCCGAGGCCGCCCTGCGTCGCGGAGTAGTACAGGTAGATGAGCAGGATTCCCTGCATGCCGTAGAAGCTGAACCGCTCCCACATCTCGACCCCGAACACGTGGGCGAGCGCCCAGGGCTGGCCGAAGAATCGCGTGTCTCGACTGCCGGCGGAGCGGGTGCCCGCGTCGGGGCCAGGGGCGTCGGCGGGGGCCTGCGCGTTCGACTCGTCCATACGTCGACGCTAGACCGACTGCGCGGGGGTCGACAGAGGGTGGACGGCGATGGTCCCCGACGCTAGGGATGCGGACGCCGTCAGTGCGGCAGCGCGGGATGGGTCTCGCGTGCGGGGCGGGCGGGGATGAACATCGCCACCACGAGGGCGATGACCGCGGCGCCGCCGCCGAGCACGAACGAGAGCTGGAACGCGGCCGACGTCGGCACCTGCACGCCCGCCTGCGTCGTCGACATCGTGGCGAGGACGGCGCCGATGACGGCCGATGCCGTGCTGGTTCCCAGCGAGCGGAACAGCGCGTTGAGACCGTTCGATGCGCCTGTCTCGCTCTGCGGCACCGACCGCATGATCAGCATCGGCATCGACGCGTAGCCGAACCCGATGCCGACGCCGACGAGGATGTTCGCCACGAGCAGGTGCCAGACCTCCGTGGAGAACAGCAGCGTGAATCCGTAGGCGACGATGAGGGCGATCGCGCCGAACACGAGCAGGCGGCGTGGGCCGACGGTGCGGGCGAGGCGGCCGGAGTACGGCGACAGGATCATCATCACGAGCCCAGAGGGCATCACGATCAGACTCGCTCCCAGGAGGGAGAGGCCGAAGCCGGCCGGTGCCGGCAGCTCGAGAAGCTGCGGGTACGACACGTTCGACGCGAACAGCGAGAACCCCATCGCGATCGAGGCGATGTTGGTCAGCAGCACGGGCCGGCGCGCGGCGACGCGGAGGTCGAGCAGCGGCTCGGCGATCCTCAGCTCATACGCGCCCCACGCGAGGAGGACCGCGATCCCGCCGACGCCGAGGGCGAGCACGGGGGCAGACAGCCAGCCCCATTCATTTCCGCGCGAGATGGCGAGCAGGATGCCGGAGAGTCCGGCCGCGAGTCCGGCCGCGCCGACGTAGTCGAATCGGCCCGCCGTGCGCAGCACGCTCACGGGGACGATCCACAGCACGAGCCCGAACACGACGGCGCCAAGGCCGGCCGACATCCAGAACAGGCCGTGCCAGTCGGCGTACTGCGTCACGAGGGCGCTGAGCGGCATCCCGAGCGCGCCCCCGACGCCGAGGGTTGCGCTGATGAGCGCGATCGCCGCGTCGACGCGGTCTTCGTGGAGGATGTCGCGGAGGATCGAGATGCCGAGCGGCACGACCCCGGTCACAGCCCCCTGCAGGCCGCGACCGACGATGAGCGGAATGATCCCGGTCGAGGTGGCGGCGATCACCGAGCCGACCACGAGGAGCGCCAGCAGCGCGAGGACGACGCGGCGCTTGCCGTACATGTCGCCGAGACGCCCGGAGATGGGCGTGATGACCGCCGCGACGAGCAGCGTGACGGTGACCACCCAGGCGGTGTCTTCGCGACTCGCGTGCAGCAGCTCGGGCAGGCTCGCCTGGATCGGCACGACGAGCGTGAACATGAACGAGGAGCACAGGCCCGCGATCGCGAGGACAGCGACGACGGCGCCTTGCGGGGGTATGCGGGTGAGGCGCCGTCGGGCGTCCTCATCGCGATGCATTGCTTCAGGCTATCGGGCGGTCGCAGTGGTGAGGTCGGGCACCGCCAGACAGTGCCCGTGGGAAACTGGGCCCATGACGGAGCACATGGAGGCCTTCGAGATCCGTGAGATCGAGACCGTGGAGCAAGCCCACCAGGCGGCCGAGCTTCTCGACAGGATCTGGCCGGGCCCATCGTCTGCCCTCCCCGCCAACGTGATCCGGGCCCTGGCTCACTCCGGCAACTACGTCGTCGGCATCTTCGACGGAGCGGAGATGGTCGGGGCCGTCGTCGCGTTCTTCGGGCCGCCCGAGTCCCGCTCGATGCACTCCCACGTGGCCGGCGTGCTCTCCGAATACCAAGGGCGGGGCGTCGGTCGCATGCTCAAGCAGCACCAACGGGAGTGGGCGTTCTCCCGTGGGATCGGACACATCACTTGGACGTTCGATCCGCTCATCGCCCGCAACGCGCACTTCAATCTGACCGTGCTCGGGGCTCGTGTCACGGAGTACCTGGTGGACCAGTACGGGTCAATGGACGACGGCGTCAATCGCGGTGATGAATCTGACCGCCTCTTCGTGTCCTGGGCTCTCGCTGCGCCCGCGTCAGCACCGCGGGAGGAGGACGTCGTCACGTCGGTCGCCATACCGAGCGACATCGCCGCGCTTCGGAGGGATGACCCCAGCGAGGCGCTCGAATGGCGGTACCGCGTGAGAGACGCCTTCCTCGGCCTCCTCGAAGACGGATTGGTCGTCGTCGGCTTCGACAACGACAGGGGCTACCTCTTCGGGCGAGCATGACGGCTCGCGCAGTCCCCCTGAACGCCGGCGGTGGGAACAACGCGCACGCCACGTCCATAGTTCCCCGTCCGACGTTGAAGCCCCGCTACGACGCGAGACGCTCCTCGAGGAGAGACAGTAGCGTTTCCGCGCCGTCGGGTTCTTTGAGAAGCTCTAGCGCCTGCCTCCGGAACCGCGGCGAGCGCGTGACAGCGGTCCGCACCGCGCTGCGGAGCGCTGCTGTCAGGTATCCGGTCGCCACCTCCGCGAGAAGCGCTCGTCCCGTACTGAACCCGTAGCGCACTGCATGCGGGGACAGCGCCTGCGCGAGTTCCTCGACATCGACACCCGGGTCCTCGACCGCAGCAGAGAGAACGCCGGCGAGGTGACCGGAATCCAGCGACGACGCAGCGAGGTCAGTCGCCGTGCGCACGACCGTAGTCACCGGAAGCCCGTCGACCACGGTCACGTCGTGATCGCTCAGCTTTGATCGGCGAAATCGAACGTCCGGCAGTGTGCTCTGGCGACGCACCGGAGCGGTGAACTCGTGGGCCGCGGGAACGAGGTCACCTAGACCATGCAGGGCGGCCGCCGAGGCGCCGGAGACGACGACTTCGCCGTTGGCCGAGGCCGCCAGCCACGCGGCACGCAGGTCCTGCAGCCGGTCCACTCCCGCCGAGGGCAGTGCATACACTCCGTGGCGGACACGGAGGAGCTTCCCGGATTTGGCAAGGCGCGTCAGGTCCACTCCCGACAGACCCGCCTCGCGGGCCTGAGCGGTCGTCACCAGACCACGCTGCGTCGAACCCAGCAGTTCGAGAGCTTCCAGAGCGTCAACAGCGCGCATGGCCACACCTCCCTCACTTGTTCTTTGAATATTACACCTAGATGCAATTTTCCAAGCACTATTCACTGGCGCTGCGAGTCAGTGTGATCTCGGGCAGCGCGACGCCCGCCCGGGCGCGCAGAATGCGACGGAATCCTGCCAAGTCCGCCTGCGGCCGAGGCGGCGCGCTCGCCGCGGCCCTACCCTGACGTCATGACCGCACACCGCCGCGTCATCGACCTCAGCCACGTCATCCGGGCCGGCCTCGTGACCTATCCGGGCCTGCCGGTGCCGACGATCACGCCGCACCTCACGCGTGAGGACTCCCGCGCTCGTTATGCACCGGGCACCGAGTTCGCGATGGACGTCATCACGATGATCGGCAACACCGGCACCTACCTCGACTCGCCGTATCACCGGTACGCCGACGGCGCCGACCTCGCTGGTCTCGACCTCGCGACCCTCGTCGGCCTGCGCGCCGAGGTGTTCCACCTCGAGGACGCGTGGGATGCCGAACACCGTGGCATCCGTCCCGACGCTCTCGCGGGGCGCGAGCTGCGCGGCGCTGCTGTGCTGCTCCGCACAGGGTGGGATCGCCACTTCGGCACGGAGGCATACGGGTCGGGTGCGCCGTTCCTGACGGGCGAAGGCGCGCAGTTGCTCATCGACGCTGGCGTCGTGCTCGTGGGAATCGACTCCCTCAACATCGACGACACCGAGAGCGGCGGTGAGCGTCCGGCGCACTCGCTCCTCCTCGACGCGGGCGTTCACGTCGTCGAGCACCTGACGCGCCTCGGCGAGCTCCCCGACTCGGGCGCCCGGTTCACGGCCGCCCCTCCCGCGGTCGAGGGCTTCGGCACCTTCCCCGTGCGGGCGTTCGCGGAGCTTCCGTGATCCCCGCCGACTGGACGCCCCACCGCCGTGACGACGGCGAGCTCCTGGGATGGATCAGGCCCGCAGGTCGACCGGGCGCAGACGTGCTGTGGGTGGCTGTCGACCTCCTCGGGCGTGAGCCCGCGGGCGGCATGGAATGGCTGGATGCCGAGAGGGCGCTCGACGAGATCGGGCTCGCGTACCTGGCGGAACCGTGGATGCTCGACGACGCCGAAGCCGACGGCGTGCCCACGCAGGTGCGGTTCGTCGAGGTGACGCCGGAGCGGATCGTCGTCAAACGCGAGGACTTCGGGGCGGTCGACGCGCCCGGACGGCGGTGGGAGCTGCCGTGGCCGGTGCCTGCACAACTGCGCCCGCGGCGGCCCGATGACCCCGACCCCTTCGTCTTCGCGGCGGTCTGAGGGCGGATCCGCGTTATCAGAACGGGCGTGTCGTGACTCCTGGAAGCAGGGGGGACGACATGAACACCGTGAGGAACGTGATCGCGCGCATGCTGCGCCGGCATCCGCGTGCCTGGCGCTCGACGTTCGTGCCGCAGCGGGACCTCGCGCTGCTGCGCGGACTACGCTGACCGCATGCCGATCGATCTCCCCGCGCCCGTCGTCGCGCTCGAGGGATTCGAGCTGCGTGTGCTGCACATCCCGCTGGTCTCGCCGTTCACGACGTCGTTCGGCACCGAGACGGTGCGCGAAGTCATCATCGTGCGGGCGCGGACGGGCGAGGGCGACGGCTGGGGCGAGATCGTCACGCAGCACGCGCCGCTCTATTCGTCGGAGTACACGCACGGCGCGTGGGACGTCGCACAGCGCTTCCTCGCGCCGGCGCTCCTCGAACGTCGCAGCGTCGCCCCGCACGAGGTGTCCGAGGTGCTCGAGGGATTCGTCGGGCATCGCATGGTCAAGGCGGGGCTCGAGCTGGCGGTGCTCGATGCGTCCCTGCGCGCAGCGGGCCGTTCTCTTGCCGCGCACCTCGGTGCCGGCGTCGACCGGATCCCGAGCGGCGTCTCGGTCGGCATCCAGCGCGACCCCGCCGCGCTCGTCGATGCCGTCGCCGGCTACCTCGACGAGGGCTACAGGCGCATCAAGATCAAGATCAAGCCCGGCCGCGACATCGACGACACGGCCGCCGTGCGCGACGCGTTCCCCGACATCCCGCTCCAGGTCGACGCCAACTCGGCGTACACCCTCGCCGACGCCGACCTCCTCGCCGAGCTCGACCGGCTCTCCCTCCTGCTGATCGAGCAGCCCCTGCAGGAAGACGACATCGTCGACCACGCGACGCTCGCACGGCGCCTTCGCACCCCCGTGTGCCTGGACGAGTCGATCGTGTCGGCCAAGGCCGCTCGCGACGCGATCGCGCTGAAGGCGGCATCCGTCATCAACATCAAGGCGGGGCGTGTGGGCGGCTTCCTCGAGGCGGTGCGCATCCACGACCTCGCCCGCGCGGCCGACATTCCCGTGTGGTGCGGCGGGATGCTCGAGACCGGCATCGGTCGCGCCGCCAACGCCGCGCTCGCCGCCCTGCCGGGATTCACGCTCCCGGGAGACGTGTCCGCCTCGGACAGGTTCTACGAGCGCGACATCGTCACCGAGCCCATCGTGCTCGACGACGGATTCGTGCGCGTTCCGACGGGGCCGGGGCTCGGCGTCGAGATCGATGCCGCGGCGCTCGACGAGTTCACGGTCGAGAGGGCCGAGCTGTGACGTGCGCGGTGCGATGCCGCGGAGCCCGCGAGGGGCAGTGATCGGATGCGCGCGCGCCGGTGGCCTGCGGTGCCCTCGCTCGCACTCTGCCTGACGGCGCTGGCTGCCTGCGCGCCCGCGGCTCCC
>CALANM010000223.1 GCA_937926065.1 uncultured Microbacterium sp. | reverse complement strand
GGCGGAGGCGCGCGTCTCGGCCGCGGCGCGTCGTGGCTGCTCCCCGACGGAGCCCTTGCGGTAGGCGGGGGTGTACGCGGGCGAGGTCCAGGCCTGCTCGAGCTGCTCGTCGAGCCAGAAGAGGGTGAGGGAGATGCCCGCCATCTCGAAGCTCGTCGCGTACTCGCCGACCTCCGGGTCGACGATCGTCACGCCGGCTTCGCCCAGCAGGCGCTCGACGGCGCCGTACACGACGAACAGCTCTTCGGCCTTGACCGAGCCGAGGCCGTTCAGGATGACGCCGACGCGCGCGCCATCGGGGTCGGCGATGTCGTCGGGAAGCTCTGCCAGCAGCGCCTCGACGAAGAGCGCGGCGAGCTCGTCGGCGGTCGCCAGCGGCGCCGTCGAGATGCCGGGCTCGCCGTGGATGCCCATGCCGATCGCCATCTGACCGGCGGGCACCGTGAACAGCGGCTCCTCCGCGCCGGGCAGGGTGCAGCCGGTGAACGCGATGCCCATCGAGCGCGTGCGGTCGTTCGCCCGGCGGGCGAGCTCGTACACGCCTTCGAGGTCGAGTCCCTGCTCCGCCGCCCATCCGGCCGCGCGGAACACGGTGAGGTCGCCCGCGATGCCGCGGCGCTTGTCGCGCTCGGAGGCAGGGGCACTGTAGATGTCGTCGGTGACCCGCACGGTGCGGCACGGAATGCCGTCGGCGATGAGCTGGTCCTGCGCGAGGTCGAAGTTGAGGGCGTCGCCGGCGTAGTTGCCGTAGCTGAGGAGCACTCCCGCACCGGCCTGGGCGGCGGTGGCGACGGAGACGACCTGCTGCGCGCTGGGCGACGCGAACACATTGCCCATCGCCGCGCCGTGCGCGATGCCGCGGCCGACGAGCCCGGCGAAGGCGGGATAGTGCCCGGACCCGCCGCCGATCACGACGGCCCGTCGGGAGTCGACTCGGCCCGGACGACGCCTCCCGGCACGCGGCGGACGAGGTCGCGATGCGCGGCGACGAAGCCTGCGGCCGATTCGTCGGCGAAGTCCGCGGGGTCGTTCAAGACGTAGCTCATGATGCCTCGTTGTCTGTCGGGTTCCGCCGTGGCGGCGGAGGGTGGGGGAGGTGGAGCCGCTGCTCCACCTCCCCGCTGCTGATGAGGGTGGATCAGCCTTCGTAGGTGAAGGGCGCCGTCATCTTGTCGACGTTGTCCTTCGTGATGAGGATGCAGTCGAACGACTGCTTCTCGGTCTCGGGCGCCTCGCCCGTGCGGATGAACGCGTCGGCGAGCGCCACGGCCTCCTTCGAGAAGACCGCGACCGGCTGCAGCACGGTGTACGCGAGCTCACCCGACTCGACGGCCGCGACGGCGTCAGGCGATCCGTCGAAGCCGCCGACGACGACGCCCTCGAGCTTGCCCGCTTCCTTCAGGGCGGCGATGGCGCCGAGCGCCATCTCGTCGTTGCCGGAGATCACGCCGTTCAGGTTGGGGTTGGCCTGCAGGAGCGACTGCATCTTGTCGTGTCCCTTGGTGCGGTCCCAGTCAGCGACCTCCTTGCCGACCTGAACGAGGTCGGGGTACTGGCTGATGACGGTCGTGAAGCCGTTGGAGCGCGTCTGAGCGTTGTTGTCGGACGGGGCGCCGAACAGCTCGACGTAGTCGCCCTTGTCGCCCATCTGCTTCACCCATTCCTGGGCTCCGACCGCGGCGCCCTGGGCGTTGTTCGACACCAGCTGGGCCTTCGCGAGGCCCGCCTCGTTGATCTCGGCGTTGACGAGGAAGACGGGGATGCCGGCGGCATCCGCCTTCTTCACCGCGGCGATGGAGCCGTCGGCGTTCGCCGGGTCGAGGATGATCGCCACCGACTTGTTCGCGATGGCGGTGTCGATGAGGGTGTTCTCGGTGTTGGTGTCGCCCTTGTGGGCGCCGACCGTCGCCTCGTAGCCGAGCTCCTCAGCGGCCGCCTTGGCCACGTCGCCCTCGGTCTTCCAGTAGGGGTTGGCCGGGTCGTTCACGATGATCGTGATGAGACCGCCGGCTTCTCCCTCACCGGCCGGCTCCGAGGAGGCGGGGGTGGAGTCTCCGGCGCAGGCCGTGAGACCGAAGGCGAGAGCACCCGCTGCGAGGATCGCGGCGATTGCCTTCTTGCGCATGTGTGTCTTCTCTCTCTCAGTGAATCGGCAACGTCGTCGATACCGATCGCGGTCAGTGGGCAGCGACGGTCGGGGCCGCGCTGTTCTGATCCGTCGTCGTGGATGCCGAGGCCGGGCGGCTCGGCGTGGAGGATGCCGGCGCCTTGCGGCGACGGCCGTACTGGAGGGTGTTCAGCAGCACCGCGACGACGATGACCGCTCCCATGAACACCATCTGCCAGTACGCGGAGACGCCGACGATCACGAGTCCGTCCGAGAGGAACCCGATGACGAAGGCGCCCAGGAGGGTGCCGCGGACGTTGCCGCGGCCACCCGAGAGCGCGGCACCGCCGATCACGACCGCCGCGATGGCGGTGAGCTCGTAGGTGTTGCCCGCCGTGGGGCTCGCGCTCGTGAGCGTGGAGGCGAGGATGAGGCCGGCGATCGAGGCGCACACGCCCGAGATCACGTACACCCACACCTTGACCGACTTCACCGGCACGCCGGACAGCTCGGCCGCGCGCTCGTTGCCGCCCGATGCGTACAGCCACCGGCCGAAGCGGGTGCGGCCCAGCACGAATCCGAGCACGATCGCGACGGCGATCATGATGAGCACGCCCACGGGGATCCCGAGCAGGCGGTTGAAGCCGAGCCACTCGAATCCGGTGTTGCCGAGCTCGGCGTCGCCGGCCAGGTCGTTGATGGTCAGGCCGTTCGTCATCAGCAGCGCCAGGCCGCGCACGACGTAGAGCATGCCGAGCGTCGCGACGAACGGGGCCACGTTGAATCGCGACACCAGGATGCCGTTGACGAGCCCGATGAGGGCGCCCACTGCGCACGACAGCAGCACCACCACGGGAACGCTCGGGTACAGCACGACGCCGAAGACATTGATCGGCACGCCCTGCAGGAGGAAGCCGGCGATGATCGCCGAGAATCCCAGCGTGGAGCCGACCGACAGGTCGATGCCTCCGTTGAGGATCACCATGAGCATGCCCATGCCCAGCAGCGCGTAGATGGCCACGTGGGAGGCCATGATCAGCACGTTGCCGAGCGTGAGGTAGTTGGGCGAGAGCAGCGAGAACACCACCACGATCAGCAGCAGCGCCAGGAAGGCGCGGCCCTCGAGGAGGAGCTTCGCGAGCGAGAACGTCTTTCGCCGCTGAATGATGGCGGTCGTTGTTGTGGTCGTCATTGTCCGGTCCTTGATGTGGTCTCAGGCGGCTGCGGATTCGCCGGAGGCGGCCATGATCTGGTCCTTCGTCGCGTCAGGGCCGAACACGGCCGAGATCCGGCCGCGGCGCATGACGAGAATGCGGTGGGCGATGCTGAAGCACTCGCCCACCTCGGAGGTCGAGTACACGACGGCGAGGCCCTTGCGCGCCCGCTCGGCGAGCAGTCGGAACACCTCGCCCTTCGCGCCGATGTCGATGCCGCGGCTCGGTTCGTCGAGGAGCATCACCTTCGGCTCGGTGGCGATGATCTTGCCGATCACGACCTTCTGCTGGTTGCCGCCGGACAGCGCCCCGATGGCCTGTTCGGGGCCGGGGGTTTTGACGGTGACGTCCTGGATGAGGCCGCGTGCGCGCTTCTTCTCGATGCGGTTCGAGATCATGCCGCGGCTCAGGCTGCCGCCGAGGCTCGCGAGGGTGAGGTTCGTGCCGACGTCGAAGGTCTGGACGAGGCCGTCGCGCTGACGGTCCTCGGGCACGAGACCCACGCCGTTCTCGATGCGCTGGGCGATCGACCATCCGGCGATGGAGACGCCGTCGACGAGCACGTCTCCGCCGGCGATGGGCTCCTTGCCGGCGATCGCCTCGAGCAGCTCGGTGCGCCCCGCGCCCATGAGGCCGTAGATGCAGACGATCTCGCCTGCGCGCACGTCGAGGTCGAGGCGGTTCACGATCGCCCGCTCGGGGTTCTCGCGGTCGACGACGGTGAGGTCGCGGATGCTGAGGACGGTGTCGCCGAAGTCGTACCCGGTGGGCGGGGAGCCGAGGTCGAAGTGGTCGCCCACCATGTTCCGGACGATCCACTCGAGGTCGATGTCGGCGCGCTGGCCCGCCGCGGTCATCGACCCGTCGCGCAGCACCACCGCGTAATCGGTGACCTCGAGGGCCTCCTCCAGGTGGTGAGAGATGTAGACGATCGCGACGCCGCGCGAGAGGAGGTCGCGGATGATCCCGAAGAGCACCTCGACCTCGGCGGCGGCGAGCGCCGACGTCGGCTCATCCATGATGAGGATTCGCGAGTTCACCGACAGCGCTCGGGCGATCTCGATGATCTGCTGCTGTCCGACGCGGAGATCGGCGACGAGGGTGTCCGGCTCGATCGGAAGCTGCAGCTCGTCCAGCAGCGCGCGCGTCTGGCGGTCTTCCTCGGCGTAGTCGATGCCGAAGGGGCCGGTGATCTCACGGCCCATGAAGATGTTGTCGCGGACCGACAGGTTGGGGGCGAGGCTCAGCTCCTGGTGGATGATCGAGACGCCGCGGTCGCGCGCCTCGCTCGTCGAGGCGAAGGTGACCGGCGCGCCGTCGAGGATGATCTGCCCGGAGGTCGGCTGCTCGACGCCGGAGAGGATCTTCATGAGCGTCGACTTGCCCGCCCCGTTCTCTCCGAAGAGGGTCGTGACCGTGCCCCGGCGCACCTGGAAGTTCACGCCGCGGAGCGCACGCGTCCCGCCATAGGTCTTGACGATGTCGCGCGCTTCGAGCACGACATCGCCCACGTTCTCCTGACCGGTCATCCGACGCTCATCTCCGTCGGCGTGACGAGCCACGCCTCGGGGTTGAGGAGCGTGAACGCTCCGGTCACGCTGATCGTCTGCCCCGAGAGGTCTGCCGCGTCGATGCCCGAGAGAACCTGCTCCTTCATCTCGTTGTTGAGCGCTGCGGCGGCGTTCTGGTAGTCGATCTGGTTCGTGAAGTCGCCGAACGGGAAACGGTCGGTCGCGTCGCGCAGCTCGGTGCCGTTGATGGCGGGGCCCGTCTGCACGCGGATCAGCAGGTCGTCGGAGAGACCCTCGACGTCGACGGTGGCGATGCCCGACTGGATCTCGCCGACCACGCCCGAGAAGGTCACGCTGAACACCGGTCCACCGGAGCTGCTCTGCGCGTACTCGGCGGCGGCGGCTTCGGGGTCGGCGGCGATCGCCTCGGAGAGCGTGGCGGCATCCACTGCCTTCTCGGCGACAGCCTGCTGCACGGCGGGGAAGTTCTCGGCGCCGAAGGTCGCGGGGTCGAACTCCACTGTGCCCTGCGCGCGGGGGTCGTCTGCCGGCACGACCTTGGTGCCGAGCACGATCATCAGGAGAACGAGGACGGCCGCGCCGATCCAGATGCCGCGCTTGGCACCCGTCGACAGCCGGCGAGCCGGCGTCGACCCGCGCGTGGCCTCTGCCGTCGCCGCGCTCACAGGAGCACCCGCGATTCGGTGTCGTTCGGGCGGATCTGGAGCTTGCGGCCCTCGCCCTTGCGGAACATGCCGAGCGCAGTCTCGTAGTCATCGAGGGTGAACGAGTGGCTGATCATCGCCTTGGCGTTGATCGCACCCGCCTCGAACAGCTCGACCGCACGGCCGAACGAGTTGAGCACGGCCATCGTCCCGACGATCGAGATCTCGTCGCGGTACACGCGGAAGGGCGAGAACTGTGCCGTGCGGTCGGCCGGCGCGACGCCGAAGTCCTGGAAGAAGCCGGCCGGCTTGACGCGGGTGAGCGCGTCTTCGATCGCGCGGATGCTGCCCGTGCAGTCGATCACGACATCCCACTTCTCGCGGTCGGCCTCGTCGGGAGTGGTGTAGCGCAGGGCGATGCCGCACTCCTCCGCGGTCTTGAGCCGCTGCTCGTTGAGGTCGACGATCGTCACCGTCGCAGCGCCCGCGCGCGACGCGAGCTGCGCCATGAGCAGGCCCATGGTGCCGGCGCCGTAGACCAGCACGTGGTCGCCCAGGCGGCGCGGGAGCACGTCCCAGCCGCGGATCGCGCACGCCAGCGGCTCGATGAGGGCGGCTTCGTACAGGTCGGTCTCGGGCTTGAGCCGGTAGCAGTTGCTGGCCGGAGCCGTGAAGTACTCCTGGGCGGCGCCGTCGGATGCCACGACCCCGAGGCCGTTCCAGAACCGGCACAGGTTCTGGTGGCCATTGAGGCAGAACTCGCACTCGCCGCACGTGGTGCTGGGGTTGACGGCCACGTGATCGCCGACCTTGAAGTCGAACACGCCGTCGTTCACTCCTTCGCCGAGCGCCACGATCGTGCCGGTGGCCTCGTGCCCGGGCACCAGGGGGAACACGGTGCCCTCGAACTCGCCGTCGAGAACGTGCGTGTCGGTGCCGCAGATGCCCACCGCAGCCGTCTTGATGAGGATCTCCTTGTAGCCCGGCTCCGGGGTGGGGCGCTCCTCCAGGGCCAGTTCGCCCTCGGCTGTGAAAACCACTGCTCGCATCTTTGCTCCGTTCGCGTGTTGCAGATACGGCGTCGACCCTGAACGCCGCGCGTCGCTGCGCGGTCTTTCACAGCGACGAGGTGACGGTTCGAGCGGATCACTCTCGTGTTAGATTCGTGTGATCTTGTACGCTCGTTGCGTTAGATTCACCGTAGATACAACGCCTGCGGTTGTCAACACCGCCACGAAAGGCTCGAAGGAGAGCGTGATGACTGACTCAGCACGGAATGTGATCGAGATCCCCGACACGATGTCCGCGAGCGTTCTCGTGGAGGCCGGACGCCTTGAGCTGCAGCAGCGGCCCACGCCGCAGCCCGCTCCCGATGAGGTCCTGGTCCGGGTGTCATCGGTGGGCGTCTGCGGCTCGGACGTGCACTTCTACCACGACGGGCGGCTGGGCGACTGGGTCGCGAACGACCCGCTGGTGCTCGGCCACGAATCGGGCGGCACGATCGTCGCCGTGGGCTCAGAGGTGCCCTCGTCGCGTGTCGGCGAGCGCGTCTCGATCGAGCCGCAGCATCCGTCGCCCTCGTCGGCCGAGACGCTTCGCGGCGACTACCACCTCGACCCGCACATGCGCTTCTATGCGATCCCGGGCACCGACGGGGCGTTCCAGGAGTACGTGACGATCCAGAGCCACTTCGCCCATCGCGTGCCCGATGGTGTGAGCGACCATGCCGCGGCCCTCATGGAGCCGCTGTCGGTCGCGATCGCCGCGGCGCGCAAGGCCGGCTTCGCCCCGGGCGGGCGCGTGCTGATCACCGGCGCCGGTCCTGTCGGGGTCGCGACGGTGCAGGTCGCCCGCGCGTACGGCGTGACCGACATCGTCGTCTCCGACATCGCGCAGGAGCGACGCGATCGCGCCCTTCAGTTCGGGGCCACCGCGGTCTTCGACCCGCTGGCGACGGATGCCGGCGACCTCGACCCCGTCGATGCCTTCGTCGACGCGTCGGGCGCGGCGGCTGCCGTTCGCAGCGGCATCCAGGCGCTGCGCCCCTCGGGACGCGCAGTGCTCGTGGGCATGGGACTGCCCGAGGTCCCGCTGCCGATCACGACGATCCAGAACCGCGAGCTCGTCGTGACCGGTGTGTTCCGCTATGCCAACACGTGGCCCACCGCGGTTCGCCTGGTCGCCGCGGGGCTCGTCGACCTCGACGCGATGGTCACGGGCGCGTTCCCGCTCGACGAGACGCAGCAGGCGCTCGACTCGGCAGCCGACCCGACCACGCTGAAGTCGGTCGTCGAGCCGTGGCGGCTTTCGTCGGAGTGACCCGCCCGGGGTCAGGCCGGGTGTCGGCGCCGTAGGGCACGATAGGCGGATGCCTGTCTTCGATCACCTCGGAATCACCGTCGACGACCTGTCTCTCGCCACCGACCGGTTCGATCCGGTGATGGCGGCGCTGGGGTTCGAACTCTCCCGCGCGGCCGGGAGCGTCTCCTGGTACCGCGACGGCGATGTGGAGCTGATCCTGTTCCCGGCGCGCGAGTCGGGAACAGGCCCGCATGTGCACGGTCGCGTCGGCTGGCAGCATCTCGCGTTCGCGGTGGACTCCCGCGAAGAGGTCGAGCGTCTCCACGGCATCGCGGTCGAGGCGGGGTGGACGGCGGTCCGCGACCCCAAGCTCTATCCGCGTTTCAGCGACCGCTACTACGCGTCGTTCCTCGAGGATGCCGACGGCATCCGCATCGAGTTCATGCACAACCCGCCGCGCGAACCCGAGGCTGAGTGACGCGGGCCACCCGGGTGCACGTGACACCGCAGGCGGACCACCTTCACGCGGAACAGGCAACGGCTACTGGAAGTCGCCCGCCATGTCGGTGAAGCGCGAGAAGTGGCCCTGGAAGGCGACGGTGATGGTGTCGGTGGGGCCGTTACGGTGCTTGGCGACGATCAGGTCGGCTTCACCGGCGCGGGGACTGTCCTTCTCGTAGGCCGCTTCGCGGTGCAGCAGGATCACCATGTCGGCATCCTGCTCGATCGAGCCGGATTCGCGCAGGTCGCTGATCGCGGGCTTCTTGTCGGAACGCTGCTCGGGGCCACGGTTCAGCTGCGACAGCGCGATCACGGGAACCTGGAGCTCCTTCGCGAGAAGCTTCAGCGCGCGCGAGAACTCCGAGACCTCCTGCTGACGCGACTCGACGCGCTTGCCGCTCGTCATGAGCTGGAGGTAGTCGATGACCACCATCTTCAGACCGACGCGCTGCTTGAGCTTGCGGCACTTGGCGCGGATCTCGACGAGCGTCATGTTCGGGCTGTCGTCGATATAGAGGGGCGCGTCGTTGATGCGACCGCGGGTGGAGGCGATGGTCGTCCAGTCGCGGCTGTCGAGCATGCCCTTGCGCATGCTCTGCAGCGGCACCGCGCCCTCCGCGCTCATGAGGCGCATCGCGATCTCGCTCTTTCCCATCTCGAGCGAGAAGAAGATCGTCGGGTGGTTGTGCTTGATGGCGGCCGCCCGCGCGAAGTCGAGCGCGAGCGTCGACTTTCCCATGGCGGGACGCGCGGCGACGACGATCATCTGACCGGGGTGCAGGCCGTTGGTGAGCTGATCGAGTCCGGAGAAGCCGGTGGGGATGCCGGTCATCTGGCCGTCGCGTCCGCGGGCGGCCTCGATCTCCTCGACCGCGGCGTCGACGGCGATCTGGAGCGGCACGTAGTCTTCGGCCTGCTCCGCCCCCGTCACCGAGTAGATCTCGGCCTGCGCGTTGTTGACGAGGTCGAGTGCCTCGCCCTGGCCGTTGTAGCCCATCTGCACGATGCGGGTGCCGGCCTCGACGAGACGCCGGAGCAGCGCACGCTCCCGCACGATCGACGCGTAGTAGGCGGCATTGGCCGCGGTAGGAACGATCGACGTGAGCGAATGCAGGTAGTCGGCGCCGCCGGCGCGCTGCAGGTCGCCTGTCTTGATGAGCTCGTCGGTGACCGCGATGACGTCGGTGGGCTCACCGTGAGAGTAGAGCGAGAGGATCGCCTCGAAGATGAGCTCGTGCTTCGGCACGTAGAAGTCGGTGCCCCGCAGCGACTCGACGACGTCGGCGACCGCGTCGCCCGAGAGGAGCATTCCACCGAGAGTGCTCTGCTCCGCGAGAAGGTCGTGGGGTGGGGTGCGATCGGATTCGCGGCGTCCGCCGAGCCGTTCTTCCGAGATGTCGGCGATCGACATGCACGCTCCTTCCGAGGCCCCTCTCACCGGGTCACACGCCACGGTAGGCACGGCCTCCGACACAAGCAAACGGGCCTGTGGATAACTATGTGGAGAAGATGCGTGAAACGCCGCTCAGCCTGTGTACAGCATCTGTGGAAAACGCCGAGGATGAGAATTTCTCATGTTCGGATTTCGCCGTGTGACCTGGTGTTTCAGTTTCCACAGGCTGTGGACCCGCAACGCGTGTGAAGTCGGACTTGAAGGTTTAAGGATTGTGGATCAGTTGGGGACAACTGATCGGACGCAACCCAGATTTGTCAAGTCCGACTATGTCCCGGGCGCGGCGTTGTCGACCATCGACCTGATCGGACGCGGGAACCGGCCGTGCCACACACCCGTTTCACGTGCAACCCCCTTGGTCATCCCGCCTCTCCCTCCCTACGTTCGGGCGGAGTCGGCGGGCCGTTGCGACGACCCGGAAGACCGTCAGATGCGACCGATGAAGGAGCGACCGACCGTGGCAGAAGGCAGGGCGACGAGAAGGGGCCGACTGGTCCGCCTCGCCGTCTGCGCCGCCGGCGTCGCCCTGGGCTGGGCAGCGGCCAGCGCGGCGCTCGGCCTCGGCGCACCCGCGGCGCACGCCGCCGATGACGACGATCGCGCTGTGCTCGGGACCGTGTTCGATGTGGTCGAGGACGTC
>CALANM010000222.1 GCA_937926065.1 uncultured Microbacterium sp. | reverse complement strand
CCTGCCTCGGATCCCCCCGCCGTGGATGCCGCGAGGGCCGTCGCGGCGTCGAGACCCTGTTCCGGTCGCCACGCGGGACGGCCCCCGCGGGTGCGATGCACCGCGGCCGACATCGCCGCCCACGGGTCGAGAGGCGCCACCGGCGCGTCCGATCCGAACAGCAGGTTCGCCCCGGCGTCCGCGAGTGCGCGGAGCGGGTACGGCAGCGCCGTCTGGTTCGCCCAGATCGTGTCTGCCATGTCGCGATCGTCGACCGCGTGCTCCGGCTGAACGCTCGCTCCCACGCCGAGCCGCGCGAACCGCGCGATGTCGGCGTGCGCAACGAGCTGGGCGTGCTCGATCGTGCCCCGAGCGCCAGTCGCCGCGAAGGCATCGAGCGCGTGCGTGTTGGCGAGGTCCCCGATCGCGTGGACGGCACAGGCGAGTCCGTGAGCGGTTGCATGGGTCAGCAGCTCCCGCAGGTCGTCCGGCGGAACTGTGAGCACACCGTGGTTGTGCGGATCGCCCGGGTAGGAATGCGAGCACGCGGCCGTGCGTGTCCCCAGCGACCCATCGGTGATGACTTTGAGCGACCCCACCCGCACCAGCCCGGCGGCATCCAGGTGATCGCCTGTCTCGAGGCCCTCGGCGATCGCGCGTTCGAGCTGCGACGGGTATACGCCGAATGAGATCCGCATGCCGTCGAACCCGCTGTCCAGGCGCCGCGCCCAGGCTTCCGCGTTCCAGGCCATGTCGAGGTCGACGATGCCGACGACGCCCTTCGCCGCTGCTTCCGCGAGCGCGCGCTCCACGAGTCGATCGCCCTCCCGCGGGTCGGTCGCGTTGAGCCGCCGCGAGATCTCGAAGGCCGGCTCCTCTCGCAGCACACCGTCGGGCGCCGTGAGCCCCTCCCGCCGCAGTGCGGCGGAGTTCAGCCAGACGCTGTGCACATCGGCGTTGATGAGATACGTCGGCACCTCACCGGTCGCGGCGTCCAGCAGCTCGAGCGACGGGGCATCGGGCCACAGAGCGTCACGATATCCGGTGCCGACGCGACGCCCGTCACCGAGCACGGGCGCGGATGCCATGATCCTCGCCGCATCCCGCGCCGACCCCGCGTGGGCGAGCTCGGCGCGCTGAGCGACGAGAGCCCACTGGACGGTGTGGACGTGGTGATCCCACAGGCCCGGCACCACCCAGCACCCAGCGGCGTCGATCACCGTGCCGCGGTGTGGCAGCGCACCCGCTGGAGCGATATCGGCGATCGTCTCGCCGCTTATGTGAATGTCGACGGGCTCGTCTCCGAACGGATCGAGCCTCTGCGCCCCGGTCAGACGAGCACCGGCGATGACCGAGACCGCGTCTCCTCGTGCTGTTCTCAACGTCTTCCTCTCGCATCGCGGATGGCGTCGTGGGCTCGGCGCATCTCGGCTGCGATACGCCGGTCGCTGTAGGGGCTGACTCCCGCCTCGATCTGCTCGATGATGCGGTCGACGACATCATCCGGGCGGTTCTGGCTCAGCTTGCGCTTGGCGACGACCCTCGTCGGCGTCAGCCGAAAGCCGACCGTCCCATGTTCCAGCCGCCGCACGTAGTCGGGGTCGTTGGGCCGTTCCCAGAGCAGCCTCGGGGCCGGCATCGACGATTCGAAGCGGGCGACGAGACGGTCGAGCACACGCAGGTTCTCCTCCGCAGTGAGGATCTGCGGCACGCCGGACAGGTGCACCGACACGAAGTTCCAGGTGGGGACGGCGGGCTGGTCGGCTTCGTACCACCCCGGGGAGACATAGCCGTGCGGACCCTGCGCGATGACGAGCAGCTCCCGCTCCCCCAGGCCGTGTATCGCGTCGTCGGGCTTGCCCACGTGACCCACGATCGTGAGATCATCGCGGCCCTCGTCGAGGAGCACAGCGTAATGCGATGCGACGAGCCCGTCGTCGGTGCTGCTGACGAGCGTCATCCACGGATTCTCATCGATGACGCGCCGCAGCTCCGCGACGTCCGTCATGGTGAAGCTCGGGTTCTGTCTCATAGCGTCCTCACCTCGGCGTCAAGGCCGAACGATCACTTCTGACACGATGGGCACCAGTACAGCTTCCGTGCCGCCATCTCCTCCAACACGATCGCCGTGCCGCACACGCGGCAGGGCAGGCCGGCCCGGTGGTAGACCCAGTGCCGGTCGTCGCGGCTGGCCATGGCTCGACGGTAGGCCTCCGGATCGAGATCGTCCATCGTCATCATCTGGCCCGTCTCGACGCCGACCGCCAGCAGCCGCACCCAGTCTCGCCACAGCCCGCGCACTGTCTCCTCGGGCACGTCGCGCCCAGGCGTATGCGGATTCAGCCGCGCGCGGAAGAGCATCTCAGCCCGATACACGTTGCCGATGCCGCTGACGACGTTCTGATCCATCAGCAGGAGGCCGATCGCGGTGGGCTTGCGGCGCACCGTCGTGGTGAACCGCGCCTCTCCCTCGGAGGGGTCCCCGACGAGCGGATCTGGACCGAGCTTGGACACCGTCGCGAGCATCTCATCGGGAGTCTGCAGCTGGCAGGCGGTGGGACCGCGGAGATCGGCGCACGTGACGTCGGTGAGCAGACGCAGGCGCACCTGGCCGACGACGGGCGGCGGCCACTCGTCGCTGTCCTGGTCGGCGAGTCCCTTCGTCTGTTCGCTCATCCGCATGTGGACGCGGGCGCGGCGCGGGGCGCCGATGGACGTCAGCGAGTTCTCCCCTGCGTCGTCGAAGACGCGGTCGAGATCGGTGCCTCGCTGGTTCGTCTGGCCCATCCGTCCGTTCGCGGAGGCGATCGTCGGGTCCACGAGGATGTCACCCGCGAAATCCCACGCGCCGTACAGTCCGAGGTGAACCCGCAGCCACAGGTCGTCGTCGAATTCGAGGAACATCTGCTTGCCCACGGCCTGGACACGCGTGGGCACGCGGCCGTCGATGACAGCGGCCCCCTCCGCGAATCGCCCCTGGGGGCTCGACGCCGAGACGACGCGCCCGACGAAGTTGCGATCGAACTGCCGCGCGATCCGGTGGACGGAATGGCCCTCGGGCATCAGTTCGCGCGCGGGTCGGGCGCGAGCGTCCCGTCGGTCTCGAAGGCGGCGAGCTGGCCGATGCGTCGCGCGTGACGCTCCTCCCCGGAGAAGGGCGTCGCAATGAAGCGGTCGATGAACGAGACTGCTTCCTCGAAGGTGTGCTGGCGAGCGCCGATGGAGATGACGTTCGCGTCGTTGTGCTCTCGTGCGAGCTCGGCCGTCGCAAGGTTCCACACGAGCGCCGCGCGCACACCGCGGACCTTGTTCGCGGCGATCTGCTCGCCATTGCCCGAACCGCCGAACACGACGCCGAGCGACTCCACACCGGCATCCTGATCGCGCACGACAGCCTGCGCCGCGCGGATGCAGAACGCGGGATAGTCGTCGAGCGGGTCGTACTCCAGCGGCCCGTGGTCGACGACCTCGTGTCCCTGCGCGGCCAGGTGGTGCTGAAGACGGGTCGAGAACTCCATGCCCGCATGGTCGGTGGCGATGTGGATGCGCATGGCATCCATCCTAGGGAGCACGCCGGTCGCAGGATGCTGACGGGAGGGGCGGCGCGTAGGCTTGTCGGGTTGCCGCCGGCGCCATCCGCGTCGGCGTTCGGCATCGACCCTGACCCTTGGGAGACACGCACGTGCCTGGAGAGAATCTCACCCGCAGCGAAGCGCAGGAGCGCCGCGCGATCGTCGACACAGCCTCGTATGAGGTGACGCTCGATCTGACGACCGGCCCGGAGGTGTTCCGCTCGCGCTCCGTCGTGCGGTTCGCCGCCGTCGAGGGCGCGACCACCTTCATCGACCTGATCGCGCGCGAAGTGCACTCGATCACCCTCAATGGTCGCGTGATCGACCCTTCCGTCGCCTTCGCCGACTCGCGCATCGTCCTCGACGGACTCGCCGCCGAGAACGAACTCATCGTCGAGGCCGACTGCCTGTACACGAACACCGGTGAGGGACTCCACCGGTTCGTCGACCCGGTCGACGGTGAGGTCTACCTCTACTCCCAGTTCGAGGTGCCCGACTCGCGGCGCGTCTTCGCCGTGTTCGAGCAGCCCGACCTCAAGGCGACCTTCCAGTTCACCGTCACGGCACCCGCCGCGTGGAAGGTCGTGTCGAACTCCCCCACTCCGGAGCCTGCCTCCGCGGGCGAAGGCGTCGCGACGTGGGAGTTCGCACCGACCCCCCGGATCTCGTCGTACATCACTGCGCTCATCGCCGGCCCCTACGAGGCGACCTTCTCCGAGCTCACGAGCTCGTCGGGTCGCGTCATTCCGCTCGGCGTGTACGCCCGCAAGAGCCTGTGGCAGCACCTCGACGCCGACTACGTGTTCGAGAAGACGCGGCAGGGCTTCGCGTACTTCGAGGAGAAGTTCCAGACGCCATACCCGTTCGAGAAGTACGACCAGCTCTTCGTCCCCGAGTTCAACGCCGGCGCCATGGAGAACGCAGGCGCCGTCACGTTCACCGAGACGTACGTCTTCCGGAGCAAGGTCACGGATGCCGTCAAGGAGCGCCGCGTCGTCACGATCCTCCACGAGCTGGCCCACATGTGGTTCGGCGACCTCGTGACCATGAAGTGGTGGAACGACCTGTGGCTGAATGAGTCGTTCGCCGAGTGGGCCTCGACGATCGCGACCGCAGAGGCCACGGAGTGGACCGAGGCGTGGACGACGTTCAACGCGATGGAGAAGACCTGGGCCTACCGGCAGGACCAGCTCCCCTCGACTCACCCAGTGGTCGCCGAGATCAACGACCTCGAGGACGTTCAGGTCAACTTCGACGGCATCACCTATGCCAAGGGCGGCTCGGTGCTCAAGCAGCTCGCGGCCTGGGTCGGCATCGAGCAGTTCTTCGCGGGCGTCTCGGCCTACTTCAAGAAGCACGCATGGGGCAACACCGAGCTGTCCGATCTCCTCGCCGAGCTTGAGACCACAAGCGGTCGCGAACTCACGAGCTGGTCGAAGAAGTGGCTCGAGACCGCGGGCGTGAACACGCTGTCGCCGGAGATCAAGACCGACGATGCCGGGGCGATCACGCGCTTCGCCATCGTCCAGACGGCGCCTGCCGACTACCCGACCATCCGCCCGCACCGCCTCGGCGTCGGCTTCTACACGCTCGACGGCGACGCGCTCGTGCGCACGCACCACATCGAGATCGACGTCGACGGCGATCTCACGGAGGTGGCCGAGCTCAAGGGTCTGGCCCGCCCCGACCTGGTGCTCCTGAACGACGACGACCTCGCCTACGCGAAGATCCGGCTCGACGATCGCTCGCTTCAGACCGCGATCGAGCACCTGGGGAAGATCAGCGACCCGCTCGCGCGCTCGCTCGTGTGGGGCGCCGCGTGGGACCAGACTCGCGACGCCGAGGCATCGGCATCCGACTACGTCGACCTGGTGCTCCGCAACATCGGGACGGAGACCGAGTCGACGACCGTCCGCACGACGCTCGGACAGCTGCAGCTGGCCGCCAACTCGTATGTCGCGCCCGAGAAGCGCGAGGAGACGCGCGCGAAGGTGGCCGACGGTCTGTGGGCGCTCGCGCAGCAGGCAGAGCCCGGCAGCGACAGTCAGCTGCAGTTCGTCACGGCCTTCGCGTCGGCGGCGTCGACCGACGAGCACTGGGAGCGGGTCCGTGCACTGCGGGACGCCACAACCACGCTCGAGGGGCTGACGATCGACGACGACCTGTCGTGGACGCTCCTCGTCTCGCTCGCCGCCGGCGGTGCCGTCGACGAAGCGGCGATCGACGAGGCCCTCAGCGCCGACAACACCGCCAAGGGCGGCGAGTTCGCGGCACAGGCCAAGGCGGCGCTGCCCACACGGGAGGCCAAGCGCGCCGCATGGTCGTCGCTGATCGACTCGAACGACCTGCCGAACACGGTCGTGCGCGCCGCGGCCCTCGGCTTCGTGCACCCCGCCAGCCGCGACGTGCTCGCACCGTTCGTCGATGAGTACTTCGCGATGCTGCTCCCGGTCTGGAACGACCGGACCTATCAGATCGCGAGCTACCTCATCACGGGCCTGTACCCGTCGCCGCTCGCGGACTCCGCCCTTCGTGACGCGACGCGCGCGTGGCTCGACTCCCACCGCGATGCGCCCCCCGCGCTCCGCCGCCTGGTGAGCGAGAATCTGGCCGGCGTCGAGCGGGCGCTGTCGGTGCAGGAGCGCGACGCGCAGTGAAGCACTGAGACCATAGCCGGGAGGGGCGTCGGGCGGCGGCCCGGCGCCCCTCCCGCCTTCAGCGTTCCCGGAGCGCCGCTGACTAGGATCGTGCCAATGGACATGGAACGCTCCGACCTCTGGTCGACCGTCGGGAACGTCGCCGTCGGCGTCGGCATGAAGGCCCTCGGGATCGTGGCGATCATCGTGGGCGCGTTCGTCGTTGCGTGGCTCTTGCGCCTGGTGATCCACCGCGTGGTCAAGCGCATCGTTGAAGGCGCGAAGTCCAAGGCGAACGTCGATGACACCCGCGCGATCGATGCCTCTCCGCTCGCGCAGGTGCGCCTCGTGCAGCGAACGCGCACGCTCGGGACGATCCTTCAGAACATCGTCAACGTGACGCTCGTGATCATCGCGGTCTTCCTCAGCGTGCACATGATCAACGACTCGATCCTCGGCTCGTTCGCGCTGCTGTCGGCCGCGATCGGCGCGGGCCTCGGCTTCGGCGCGCAGAACATCGTCAAAGACGTCCTCAACGGCATCTTCATCGTCGCCGAAGACCAGATCGGCATCGGAGATGTCGTCGATGTGGGCCTCGCTACAGGCGTGGTGGAGTACGTGAGCGTGCGCATCACGCACGTCCGGGACGTGAACGGGACGCTCTGGTACGTGCGGAACGGCGAGATCACGCGCATCGGGAACATGTCACAGGGCTGGTCGCGCGTCATCGTGGATGTGACGGTGCCGTCCGATGCCGTCGTCGAAGAGGTCGAGAAGGCGCTGTTCGACGCTGCGAAGACCCTCGCGAAAGACCCGAAGTGGCGGAGCCGCATCGTCGAGCAGCCCGAGGTGTGGGGCCTCGAGTCGGTCGCGGGCGAGACTCTCGTCATCCGTCTCGTGATGAAGACGCGCGCCAACGCGAAGGACGACGTCGCGCGCGAACTGCGCATGCGGCTCAAGCGCGCCGTAGAGGCGCTGGGGATCAGCCTTCCGCAGCTCAGCTCCGTCACGCTCACGGGTCTCGAGGGCGCACAGCGAGTGCGGGGCGCGAACCCGCCGAAGACCAAGCCGGTGCCGGTCGCCGACGCGCGTCCGGCCTGGCGCCCCAAGCGCAAGGGGGGCAAGCCGCAGGCTCAGCAGGCACCGGAGGAAGAAGCGAAGTGACAGACAGCATGCAGATGACCTTCTACGAGGAGGTCGGCGGCCACGACACCTTCGTCCGCCTTGTGGACGCGTTCTATCGAGGCGTCGCCGACGATGAGGTGCTGCGCCCCATGTACCCCGAAGAGGACCTCGGCCCGGCCGCCGAGAGGCTGACGCTCTTCCTGGAGCAGTACTGGGGTGGGCCGACGACGTACAGCGAGCGACGCGGCCACCCACGGCTGCGGATGCGGCACATGCCCTTCCACGTCAACCCGGATGCGCGCGACCGCTGGCTGCAGCACATGCGCGCGGCCGTCGACGAGCTCGGCCTGCCTCCGCTGCACGAAGCGACGCTGTGGGATTATCTTCAGCGTGCGGCGCACGCCATGGTGAACACCTTCGAGCCCGCCGGGATCGGTCCCGAGCGCCCCGCGGCAGCGTCCAGCCTGCCCGTACACCCGGAAGCGACAAAGGAGTCGTCATGAACGCACCCGCCTCGGCGCAGTCCACAGACATCCTCATCATCGGCTGGGGGCTGGCGGGACTCGTCGCGGCGGGTGAAGCGGTAGAGGTGGCGCACGCCGAGGGGGAAGGCGGCC
>CALANM010000221.1 GCA_937926065.1 uncultured Microbacterium sp. | reverse complement strand
CAGTTCCACTTCACCCGGTATCGAGCGATGACGTTGCGCACTCCGCGGCTCGCAACACTGCCTTGGGCCACGCCGTACCTCGAGTACTGCGCCCAGTTCGAGACTGCAGCGGCTCGGGGAGGTGGGCGGTGGACGAGCCCGTCAACCGAGAAGATGTTCGGCGCGTCGGACAAGGTCGGCGTGTTTGGTGAGCGGGGGAGCGCGCGAGGGAAGCAGCGTGCGCTGTATGACGCGATAAAGGATCTCGCGGCCTCGGTCGGCGTCATGCGGCTGGCACGGATCTCGATCTACGACCGAGTCGACGGAGCAAGGGTCGACGACATCCTCTATGGGCGGACCACCGTGGATCCTCAGCTGCTGGGTGTTTTGCTGAAGGCGCGGGCGCACACCCCTATCGGGCATGGCGGGCGATCCAGTGGTCACCGGTAGTGGTTCGAGTCCACCCCAGACATATCCCGCACAACCACCACCCGCAACGCCGAAACTCCCTCAACCGACGTCACCGCAACCAGCGGCATTACCGGGCCGCGTCGAGTGATTGTCGACGCCGATCGTCGATCGTTCACTTGCCGACCGTCATACCGGCATCCGAGGGGGCGCCGGCCGGTGGGACTGGAGCTGTCCGATCGGTGCGATCATCCCGCGCCTGCTCTGAGCTCGCGATTCGGGTCAGCGCGCTGACATCCGCCGGATCATTGAGGCGTACGAGTCGAGGGCCTCGAAGATGCCGCGGTGCTGCCAGACGCGGCCGCGGCTCTTTCCCGTGGTCTCGGTGAGCACCTCCCGATCCGTCATTGCGTCCAGCGCGCGCAACGCGGCCATCTCGCCGAGACCGAGCGCGTTCTTCAGGTACTTCACGTTCACCGCAGGCTGACCGACGAGAGTGGGCAAGATCTTCCAGGCCGCGGCATCCGCACGGATGCCGGTCATCTTCTGGCGCGACTCTTCGAGCTGCTCGACGAGGTCATCGACAAGCTGCGTTCCCGTGGTCGCGGCGATCCGGCTCGCGTTGGCGAAGTCCCGAATGATCGGGCCGGCGTCGCCCTCCCTGAAGGAGCTGAGCGCGTCGAAGTAGCGGTCGACGTCCACGAGAAGGCCGGCCGAGATGGGCACGGCGGTGGAGCCGACGAGGCCCTTGTTGCGGAGGATCGACTGCGCGAGTGCTCGGCCGGTCCGACCGTTGCCGTCTGCGAACGGGTGGATCGTCTCGAACTGAGCGTGGGCAACGGCCACCTGGACCAGCACGGGAACATCTTGGCGCTTCACGAAGCTCACAAGGTCCTCGATCGCACCGGAGATCCGGTCGTGATGCGGGGCCACGAAGTCGGCCAGTCGAGGACCGGCTTCACCGCGACCGATCCACACCTGCTCTTGGCGGTACCGGCCGGCGTCCTGGAGTGGGAAGCCAGTCTGGTGGAGCATCAGGGCCTTGTGCATCGCGAGGATGGAGTCCTCGCTGATGTCGTCGGCGAGAGCCAGGGCTGCTTCCATGGCGCGCACGTTGCCGACGACGGTGAGCGCGTTCTGCTTGTCGCCCTCGTCGATCTCTGCAAGGGCGAGCTGCTTGGCCGAGGTCGTCAGCTGCTCGATCTGTGACGACGACGCCGACTCCGTGCGAAGCAGGATCGCGGTCATCGGCCCGAGCGCAGGGTTGTCGGTGCCCAGCTTCTTCTGCGCGTGCTGATCGAACTCGACCAGCCGGCGGGTGGCGTCCTCGACGTCGGCGGAGTCTTCGCCCGAGACGACCGGCGACCACGCCGCGATGGGCGGCGTAATCGCCGCGTCGTACGGACCGGTCTGACGCTCCACCTCGGCCCGCGAGTGCATCTCGGGCGCGCGCGGCTTCCAGTCGAACGTTTCGTACGTCACCGCATCGATGGGAACGAGACTCTCGGTAGGTGTGGGCATGGAATCACCTTACCAACACTTGACGCAATAAGTGTTGGTAAACCCATTCTCCATTCACAGAAGCGAGCAAGGGCATCCGACACCGTTGCCAGCACTTGAGCTGACAAGTGTGGCAACAGGAGCCGTCATTCTTGGTTGAACGCGGCGCATGCGCTGCTAGCGGAGGAGAAGGCGCAGCACGGCTCCAAGGAATGGCGGGCCGTCTACGGGCATGGGCGCAACAGCGTCGAGTCGTTCAACGCGTTCCTCAAGGATGGCAACACCCACGCGCTCGAAGACGGCTCCCGGCGTCGACTGCGCGGTTCGGTCGCCCAGTACTTCCTCGCCACGTTGACGGTCGTCGCCGCAAACCTCGACAAGATCAACGACTTCTTCGCACGCCGAATCGAAGACGGCATGCTCGAAGACATGGGGATGGCAGCGCCCGAAGCGAACAGCCGCCGCCCGCGCCGGTCGAGCGCTCATCTGCGCAACGCACACCGTCACCGCCAACGAGGCCGGGCGAAGAAGGTCAAGACGCCCGCTCGGACCTGAGCATCGCCAGCTCACCTCACCAACAGGCCAGCAAGAAGGTCGGCGTCAGCCTGCCCGGAAACGGGAACTGACGCCGACCTTTGTCGTTTCCGCTGGTCGAACGGTGGTGCTACGCGAGGCAAACTCACGCAATCACCTGAGAAGGAAGCGAAGGCCGCCTGAGATCAGGCGGCCTTCTTCGTTTTTCGGAGTTCCGCGTTCGAGGTCACACCCGTTCCGCGTACATCCCGTGGCGCCCCCGACAGGAATCGAACCTGCGACCTTTGGTACCGGAAACCAACGCTCTATCCCCTGAGCTACGGAGGCGTACTGATCGAGCGTATCACCGGGATATGGCGGCGACGGACGCGGCCAGGCGCTCGGCGAGGTACCGGTGTCCGTCGATGGAGGGATGGTCTCGTCCGGCTTCACTCGTGTCGATCACGTCGAGGTAGTTGGCATCCGTGATCCACTGCTCGGCGACGGGGGAGATGTACCACCACCCGCGGAGGGCGGCGAGGTCGGCCAGGTCGGCGTCGACCGCGGACAGCGAGGCCTCGAGCGGGAGCATATGGGGAGCGGGGCCGAGGACCACGATGCGCGCCTTCGGGTAGATGGCGGTCAGCAGGTCCCAGGCTGCTGTGACCGCCTCGCGGTACCCCTGGGAATGCAGCGCTCGGTCGTTGATCGACCCCTGCACGATCACGAGGTCGGGATCGAGCGACGGATCGAGTGCGGCGATGCGCTCGCCGAATTCGCCGCCGCCCTTGCCGGGTCGCAGGTATCCGCTGCCGCGCACACCGTCGACGATCGTGGT
>CALANM010000220.1 GCA_937926065.1 uncultured Microbacterium sp. | reverse complement strand
GGGCTGGCCCCCTGGCTGTGGCCCGCGGACGGGGCGAGAGCGCCAGAGGCAGCCGACGGGCGACTGCGTCGTCTGCTCGACACCGGTGGGTATGCGCATGCGCCGACGGCAGCGCTCGTCCTCGTGTCTCTCGGCTTCGGCGCCTTCACGGCCGCAGTCTCGTCGCTCTTCGTGCCGCTGCCGTCGGTGCTCACCGTCGCCGGCGCCTTCGGAGCATGGGCGCCGCTCGCCTGGCTGCGCCGCCGGGCCCGAGCGCTTCGACGCTCACGAAGGGCGCTGTGGCCGGACGTGTGCGAGCTGCTGATCTCCTCTGTCCGCGCGGGAATGCCGCTGCCCGAGGCCCTCGCAGCGCTCGCGGTCATCGGCCCCGAGCCGCTGCGACCCGCCTTCGGCAGGTTCGCGGCCGATTTCGCTGCCTCGGGTCATTTCGATGCGGCAGCGCTCCGTGCGAAAGCCGCCCTCGGAGACCCCGTCGGCGACCGCATCATCGAGACGCTTCGGATGGCGCGTCAGGTCGGCGGCACCGAGCTGACCGCGGTGCTGCGTGCGCTCGCCGCGTCGGTGCGAGCCGAGGCGGCGCTTCGCGGTGAAGTCGAGGCGCGTCAGTCCTGGATCCGAGGTGCCGCCGTCGTTGGGGTCGCGGCTCCGTGGCTCGTGCTCGGGCTGCTCGCGATGCGGCCCGAAGGGGCACGCGCGTACGCAAGCCCCGAAGGCGCCGTTCTCGTTCTGGCCGGCGCCGGGGTCTCGGTCGTCGCCTACCAGCTGATGCTCCGCATGGGTCGTCTTCCTGAGCCTCGGCGGTGGTTGGCGTGATCGGTCTGAACGACCTCGGGCTCGCGGTGGTGCTCGGAGCCGTTCTCGGCACCGGGGGAGTGCTCGCGCTCAGTCGTGCGCCGCGGTTCGCCGCCCGCTCGCTCACCTCGCGGATCGAGCGATATGTGCGCGATATCGGGGATCCTCTGGGCATCACGCCCGTCCGCCCGCTGCCCTCGGCACGAGGGGCACGAACCCGCCTTCTGTGCGTGATGTCGCGCGTCGGCGGCGCTGAAGCCCTCCAACGAAGACTCGATCAAGCCGGCTGGCACATGCGGGCCGCCGACTTCCGCGCCCGCCAGCTGGGAGCCGCGACGGCGGGGATCGTCGGCGGCGGGGCCATCACGGTGACCACGAGCGCATCGGGCGTGGCGACGGCCGGAACCGCCCTGCTCGCGCTGCTCGCGGCCGTGACCGGCTTCGCGCTGTGTGATCTTCGGCTGCAGCGAGCGTGCCGGCTGCGGCGGGCGCGGATAGAAGACGAACTGCCCACCGTGCTCGAGTTCCTCTCACTGTGCCTGGCCGCCGGCGAAGGGCTGCGTGAAGCGCTGAGCCGCGCGGGCTCCCTCGGCACAGGGGAGCTGACGGCAGAGGTGCGTCGGACGGTGCTTGCCAGCGGGACAGGATCGAGCCTCGCAGACGCACTCACCTCGGCGGCCCAGAGACTCGGAGTCCCCTCGCTCACGCGCGCGGTCGATCACATCGTGTCGGCGATCGACCGCGGTTCGCCGCTGGCGCAGGTGCTGCAGAACCAGGCGACCGACGTGCGTGAGGAGGCGAAGCGGCGGCTCATCGAAGCGGCCGGCCGGAAGGAGATCGCGATGCTGCTTCCGCTCGTCTTCCTCCTGCTTCCGCTGTCGGTGCTGTACGCGATCTTCCCGGGCATCGTGATGCTTCGGCTCGGGGTGGGATGACCAACGGAAGGGAAAGAACACGATGGTGACGAAGATCTGGAACAGCCGGCGGGTGAGAGCGCGATGGGCGCCGGACGACCGCGGAGACGTTCCCGGGTGGGTGCTGGTGACTCTCATGACGGCGGGCCTCGTCGTCGCGATCTGGGCGCTTGCAGGCCCAGCGCTCGCGCAGCTGTTCGAACAGGCGATCAGCCGCGTGTCAGGATTCTGAACGCGTGCGCGCACCGTGCGGGCATGACGACGGCGGCTCTGCCGTGGTGGAGTTCGTGCTCGTGGGGCTCCTGCTCTCCGGGCTGACACTCGCCGTGATCCAGTTCGGGCTCGCGATGTACCTGCGGAACCTGGTGCATGACGCGGCGGTCGAAGGGGCCTATTACGCCGCGCTGGCCGACGTTCACCAGCAGGTCGGGGCTGACCGCGCGCGGTCGATCATCGACCGCACAGTCGGCGAGGGATTCGTGACCGACGCCCGTGCGGACGAGGATGTCGTGCAGGGGCAGCGGGTCACCTCGATCTCCGTCTCGGTGACGATGCCGCTGGTCGGCACTCTCGGCATTCCCGGGGCGTGGGAGGTGACGGCTCATGCGCCGACGCAGCTCCTTGACGGATGACGAGGGTTCGGCGGCGCTCGAGTTCGTGCTCGTCGGACTCATGATGATCGTGTTCCTCTTCTACCTGGTGATCGTGCTGGCGGAGATCCAGGCGAAGGCCCTCGCTGTCGAATCCGCTTCCCGCCACCTGGCTCATATCGCCGCCGCACACCCCTGGCCCGCACAGGTCGACATCGACCGCGTCAGCGCCGGGGTCGCTCGCGAATACGGCATGAGACCCGGAGATCTCGACGTCGACATCCGTTGCGAGCCCGCTGACGGCGAATGCACGGGACCCGGTGCGCTCGTACGCGTGGAGGTGAGAGCGGCGGTCGTGCTGCCGTTCGTTCCGCACGTGCTCGGCTTCGACCGCGTCGCACGCATCCAGGTGCAGGCGGAATCGGTGCGGCGTGTCACGCGCGTCGCCGGGAGAGGAGGGGGATGACTGGCTGGCGACGCGATGACGGCAGCGCCCTCGTGCTGACCCTGGGCTACGCGGCGCTCACGATCGCCCTGATCCTCGTGTGCGCTGACGCGACGAGCCTCTACCTCGCCCGCAAGCGAACCGATGCTGCGGCGGACGCCGCCGCCCTCGCCGGCGCCGAGGGGTACTCGGTCGTGATCGTCGATCGTCGACCGGTTGCGCGCCTCAGCGACGTCGGCGTGCGCACGCGGGCCGAGCAGGTGATCGCTGCGCACGATTCCCTGCGACTCGTCGCCGCACGGACTCCCGACGGGACGACGGCTCGCGTGACAGTCGCGACCACGTGGCACGCGCCTCTGCTCGCGCTGTTCGCTCCTGGCGGCGTCGTGATCGAGTCGACGGCCAGTGCGCGCACGGCGATCAACTGAAGGGCTCCTCGGACCACCCCTCGATGCTGAACGTCAGGCCGTCATCTCCGTGGCACGAAGCGCGGCACCCAGCGGATGAACGCGGCGGCACCGAGCAGGCCGACAACGCCCATGACGGCGGAGGCCGCACCCAGCGAGATCGCGGCCGCCACGCCCGACACGATCAGCGGCGCGACAGCACCACCGGCATCCGTCAGCGTGCGCCACGAGCCGAGGAACGCCGCAGGTTCCGACTGGGGTGCGATGTCGGCGCCGAGGGTCAGCAGAATGCCGCTCGACAGGCCGTTGCCGACGCCGAGGACGGCGGCGAACAGCGCGAACCACATGTCCGCCTGCTCGAGATCGTGCGTGAACGACAGCGACAGGAAGCCCAGCCCCATCAGCAGCGTCGCCGGCAGCGCGGCCCACAGGCGGCCGAAGCGATCCATCACCTGCCCGCTCGCGTAGAACAGCGCGAAATCGATCGCGCCCGATATGCCGACCACCAGCGCGATCGTCTGCGCATCGAGCCCGATCGACACGCCCCACAGCGGCAGCAGCGCCTGGCGGGCCGACCGCACCGCCGACAGGCACGCCGCCGCCAGCCCGAGACGCGTCAGCACTCCGCGATTGCGCCACATCGTCCGCAGCACGCCCGTGCCGGGATCGCGACGTCCGCCCGCGCGCACCGTGCCCGTGACGGGCTCACCGGTGTCCTCAATCTCGCCCGTTCCGTTCGGCTCTGCGCGCGGCGAGGGTTCCCCTACCGCGTCTTCGGGATCCGGACCGAGCAGCACCAGCAGGATCGTCGCCAGGAGGCAGGCGGCGAAGAACCACGCGGTCGCCACAGGATCGCCGAACAGCGCGAGAAGGGCTGCGGCGACGAACGGGCCGACGAACATCCCCAGCCGGAACGATCCGCCCAGGAGCGCGAGCGCGCGGGCGCGGAACGACAGAGGGACGCGCGTGGTCATGAACGAATGGCGAGCCAGTCCGAACGCCGCCGCACTCATGCCGATGACGAACGAAGACCCGCCGAGGACCGCGAGCCCGGCGTCTCCGAACGCCGTGACCCACGCGATGCCCTGCGTGGCGATGAGGGCGATCGTGCCGCCGATGGCCATCGTGAGCCGCTCGCCGATGCGGGCGACGGCCCACCCCGCCGGCAGGTTTCCGCAGAGCTGCCCGATCACAAGGGCGGCGGCCACGAGGGCGGCGGTGGGGACATCCGCCCCCAGCGACGAAGCCATGACGGGCAGCAGCGGGATGACCGCGCCCTCGCCGAGGCCGAAGAGCACGGTCGGGCCATAGATCATGGGAGCCAGGCGCCACAGGATGCGGCCGATCGGTTCGGGGGCGGCGTCGGCGCTCATCCTTCACAGGTTAGTCTGGAAGGTGATGCTCGAACTCGATCTCTCCGCCGATATCCAGGCCCTGCGCTCCACCTTCGCCGACATTCAGGCGGTGGTGGACGTCGACGCGCTCCGGGCTGAGATCGCTCGGCTGTCCGAGGAGGCGGGCGCGCCCGACCTCTGGGACGACCCCGAGAAGGCGCAGAAGGTCACGAGCGCGCTCAGCCACCGGCAGGCCGAGCTGAAGCGCGTGGCTGACATCCAGCAGCGTCTCGATGATCTCGAGGTGCTCGTGGAGCTTGCCAACGAGATGCAGGACGACGAGTCCGCGGCGGAGGCCCGCACGGAGCTGGCGAGCCTGCAGGAGGCCATCGGACAGCTCGAGGTGCAGACGCTGCTCGACGGTGAATACGACGACCGCGCCGCCGTCGTCACGATCCGCTCCGGAGCGGGCGGCGACGACGCCACCGACTTCGCCGACATGCTGCTGCGCATGTATCTGCGCTGGGCGGAGCGCCACAAGTACCCCGTGAAGATCATGGACACCTCGTACGCCGAAGGCGCGGGCATCAAGTCGGCCACGTTCGAGGTCGACGCTCCTTACGCGTATGGCACGCTTTCGGTCGAAGCCGGCACGCACCGGCTCGCGCGCATCAGCCCGTTCGGCTCGGCAGACAAACGCCAGACCAGCTTCGCAGCGGTCGAGGTCATTCCCGTCATGGAGGAGGCCCAGGAGGTCGACATCCCCGAGGGCGACATCCGGGTCGACGTCTTCCGCTCATCAGGTCCCGGCGGTCAGTCGGTCAACACGACCGACTCGGCGGTGCGCATCACGCACATCCCCACGGGCATCGTCGTCTCCATGCAGAACGAGAAGAGCCAGATCCAGAACCGCGCTGCCGCCATGCGCGTGCTCCAGACCCGCCTCCTCCTCTTGAAGAAGGAAGAGGAAGCGGCGAAGAAGAAGGAGCTTGCGGGCGTCATCACCGCGAGCTGGGGCGACCAGATGCGCTCGTACTTCCTCTACGGCCAGCAGCTCGTGAAAGATCTGCGCACCGGCTACGAGGTCGGCAATCCCGCGACCGTCTTCGACGGCGACATCGACGGGCTGATCGCCGCCGGCATCCGCTGGCGCAAGCGCAAGGACGACGACGACTGATCGCCTCAGCCCTGAGGGAGCGGATGCTGCAACGCGCGGAGCGCTTGGAACGCGCTGCGCCGAGCGCCGCATAGGCTCGTCGGGTCATGATCCGGTTCGAACACGTCACCAAGCGCTACCGCGGGACGAGCAGACCGGCGCTGAACGATGTCGACTTCGAGGTGCAGCGCGGTGAGTTCGTGTTCCTCGTCGGCGCGTCCGGCTCCGGAAAGTCGTCGTGCCTCCGTCTGATCCTCCGCGAGGACACACCGACTGACGGGCGGGTGGTGGTGCTCGGCCGTGACCTCCGCACGCTGTCGACGCGCAAGGTCCCGTACTTTCGGCGGCACATCGGCTCGGTGTTCCAGGACTTCCGCCTGCTGCCCGGCAAGACGGTCTTTCAGAACGTCGCGTTCACGCTCCAGGTGATCGGTTCGTCGCGCGCATTCATCCATCAGGCCGTGCCCGAAGTGCTGGCGCTGGTGGGACTGGAAGGCAAGGACAAGCGCCTTCCGCATGAGCTCTCGGGCGGTGAGCAGCAGCGCGTCGCCATCGCGCGGGCGCTCGTCAACCGACCCCAGATCCTCCTCGCCGACGAGCCGACGGGAAACCTCGACCCCGCGACATCGGTCGACATCATGCAGCTGCTCGCCCGGATCAACGCCGGCGGCACGACCGTCGTGATGGCGACGCACGAGGCAGGCTTCGTCAACGAGATGCAGCGGCGCGTCATCGAGCTGCGCGGCGGCACGCTCATCCGCGACGACCGTCACGGCGGGTATGGAGACACCTCTGCGCTGCCGAGCCTGGCTCCGCAGGAGGAGAAGGGCGTCGCGGCGACCGCTGCGCTCACCGCCGTGCTCGAGCTGCAGCGCGAG
>CALANM010000219.1 GCA_937926065.1 uncultured Microbacterium sp. | reverse complement strand
GCCGCCGCCGCCATCATCGCTGCGGGTATGAACGGACGCGCCGAGCGCGGCGTCGGCCGCCTCCTCACGATCCGGCCGATGCGCTTCATCGGCGACATCTCCTACTCGCTGTACCTGTGGCACTGGCCGCTCATCGTCATCGGCACCTACCTGCTCGGCGGCGAACTGCGCGTGCGCTACGGCCTCCTCATCGTCGCCTTCGCCGTGCTGCCGGCCTGGCTGAGCTACCGCTTCATCGAGAACCCCTTCCGCAACTGGCACGTCGTCAAGAAGTCCGTGCGCCGCTCGCTCGTCTCCGGTGCGGGGCTCATGGCCGCGACCGCGGTCGGCGCCTCGCTCGTGTTCATCGCTCCGACGACCATGAACCCGGAGTACAAGGCGGCCTCCGCGGAGGAGATCGGTGCGGAGGCACTGACCGACGACTTCTCGAACGACGACCTGTCGACGTTCTCCGACGCCGGGAAGCCCGTCGACGTCGTCGAGGGCGGCTACACGCCGGCGGCGATCAACGCGCGCGAGGACAACACCGTCGTCTACGAGCTCGGCTGCAACCGCTCCAGCCGTTCGGCCACTCCGAAGATCGAAGGCTGCATCTTCGGCGACCCCGCAAGCGACGTGAGCATCGTGCTGATCGGCGACTCGCACGGCGCGAACTGGTCGACACCGTACATCGAGCTCGCCGAGCGCAACGGCTGGAAGCTCCGCATCACGACGAAGGCGTCGTGCGGGTTCTCGAGCGTAAGCCAGGCCGACCGCAACGGCGACGAGTACACGACGTGCAACAAATGGGCAGCCACGAGTATGCAGCAGATCCTCGACGAGCACCCTGACCTGGTCGTCACCGCGAACCGCGCCACGCGTGCCGCGTGGCAGCAGGAGGGAACGCAGAAGGCCGCACGCATCGCCTACACCGACGGCCTGCACGAGAACCTCCTGCGTCTCAACGAAGCCGGCATCCCGACGATCGTCATGAACACGACGCCGAGCATGGACACCGACGTGCCCGAGTGCATCTCGGAGAATCCCGAGCGGCTCACGGCGTGCGCGACGCCGCGAGAAGACGCGTTCGGCACCGGGAGCCAGTACGTCGAGCGGGCCGTGAAGGGCCTGCCGTCTGCCGACGTGATCGACATGAGCAACTGGGTGTGCCCGGATGTCGAGGCCTGCCCGGTCGTCGTCGGGCACGTCGTGGTGTGGCGCGACGCGCACCACTTCACCAACACCTACGCGAAGACGCTCGCCCTGCCGCTCGAGGAGAAGCTGCGTCAGTCCGAGCTGGTCCGAAGCATCCTCTGGTGATGGGGGCTCCTGGGGCGTCACAGTCAAGGCACAGAGGGCCTGGGGTACTATGTTCCGACGGTAGAATCGCCGCGCATTTTCAGTCATCCCCCTCTGCCGGATGACTCGAAGACGGTTCACAGCGTGTGTCGGTTCGAGTGTCACGCCACGTGCGGTCGACCACCCGCCGTCACGATGCGGCCACCGGTGCGCCGGGCAGAATGAAAGCGACTTGAGGAGAAAAGCACGGGAATGCGGGACTACAGCTACAGCGACCTGAAGGATCTCGCATCCGACTCCGATCACAAGGCCGCGATGCTCGAGCTCCTGCTCGAGTTCGACAAGTTCTGCCAGGAGCACGACCTCACCTACTACCTCTCGGGCGGCACCCTGCTCGGCGCCGTGCGCCACAAGGGCTTCATCCCGTGGGACGACGACGTCGACGTCAACATGCCGCGCAGCGACTGCGAGAAGCTCATGGAGCTGTCGGGCGGCCGCATCGGCGACTTCGAGCTCATGCCGCCGAACACGTCGCAGCGCTACTTCGCCTATCACTGGAAGCTCTACTCCGAGCGCATCCTCGTGGCGAAGCGCACGAAGGGCGGCATCGGCGGCAAGGTCTACCCGATCTTCCTCGACATCTTCCCGATCGAGGGCCTGCCCGACACCCCCGAGGGCAACCGCGAGCATTACGACGAGATCAAGCGCCGCAAGGACCGCGTGCGCCACGCCCGCAACGTGCGCAAGTACCGCGGTCGCAACCCGTACCGCATCCTGCGCAACCGCCTCGCGACGCGCGTCTACCGTCAGATCGGGGTCGGCCCGCTCTTCGACCGGGTCATCGAGCACGCCAAGTCCCTCAGCTTCGAGGACTCCGACTACGTCGGCGTCATGATGACCAACGTGCACACCACTGAGGAGCGCGTCGTCAAGGCCGAGTACGCCCCCGTCGTCAAGCTCGAGTTCGAGGGACACCTGCTGTCGGCGCCCGCCGGCTACGACACGTACCTGCGCCAGCTGTACGGCGCCGACTACATGGAGTGGCTGCCCGTCCACAAGCGCGTGCCCCGCCACGACTTCGTGACCTTCTTCCCGTTCGCGCCGAACGAGCGCCCCGTGCTCACGGGCCAGCCCGAGGCCGGCGCGGAAGACGAGAGCCTGGCGGACGACGACGAGATGCAAGACGACGAGCTGGCCTGACCGTGCCGACGACCGGAGATACGAAGACTGTGAAGATCGCCATCTGTGGCCTGGTCAAGAGCGAGAACCTCGGTGAGATGTTCATCGCCCGCAGCCTGGAGCACCTGATCGCCGACGGCCTCGAGAAGGCCGAGCCGGGAATCGAGATCGAGTTCGTGGAGGTCGACCTGCTCGGCCGCAACGACACGATCTACGAGATCGCCGATGCCCGCGAGCGCCGCCTGCGCAACTACTACCGCTACAGCGAGAAGGGCCGTCTCACCGAGAAGGTCTTCCTCGACCTGCAGCGCCGCGGGCGCAATGCCAAGAGCAAGGCCGCACAGAACCTCATCGCGCGCGCCCGCCACCTCATCTGGAAGCTCGGCCGCAACTACCGCAAGCGTCTCGCGAGCTACTTCGACCTCAAGCTCGAAGGCGTCGACTACATCGTGATCGACGGCGCCGGCCTGCTCGAGTACAGCTACAACGAGTACCACTGGTCGCTGCTGCTCGTGAGCGAGTACGCGGAGCGCCACGGCCTCGAGGTCGTCTACAACGCCATCGGCCGCGCCGGGGCCTTCGACGAGCGCGACTTCGGCAGCAAGGTGCTCAAGCGCGCCATCCGCTCTTCTGCGGTGAAGTACGTCTCGGCCCGCGACAACGTCGACGAGGTGCAGGCGTGCGCCGGCCCTGGCCACAGGGTCAAGCTGCTCGCCGACTCCGCCTTCTGGATGAAGGAGGCCTACGACATCGACACGACGGTCGAACGGACGAAGATCGGCATCGGTCTGATCCGCGGCAACTCGCTGCAGGGCTACGGCGTCCCGTTCGGCTCGAAGGAGTGGACGGCCCTGTTCGCCGACATCGCCACGGAGCTGCGCGATCGAGGCTACGAGTTCGAGTTCTTCACCAACGGCCTCCCGGGCGATGTGACGCTGGGCAGGCGAGTGCTCAAGAAGCTCGGGCTCGATGACTCCTACCTCGTGGAGCGTCCTGTCGACGACCGTGTGCTCGTCGACACGATCAACGGCTACCAGGCGATCATCACGTGCCGCATGCACTCGTCGATCGCCGCCTTCACGATGAACGTGCCCTCCGTCATCCTGTCGTGGAACGACAAGGTCGAGAAGCTGATGGAGATCATCGGGTACCCCGAGCGTGCCGTCCGGCAGAAGGACTTCGACGCGAAGTACATCGTCGACCTGATGGAGAAGGCCAAGGCCGAGGGCATCGCCCCCGAGAAGCTGTCGGCGATGAAGGACAAGGCGAAGGAGAGCGTCAGCGACTACCTTCCCCTCATCCTCGCCGCCGCACGTCACTGAAGACCGTCCCCTCAATCCAGGAGTTCAACGATGATCACAGCGCTGCTGACGGCGGCCGGCACGGGTTCGCGCATGAAGCAGGACATCCCCAAGCAGTTCATGCACGTCAAGAACAAGCCGCTCATCGTGTACACGATGGAGGCGTTCCAGAACCACCCGGCCATCGATGCGATCGTCGTCGTGACGCTGCCCTCGTGGGTCGATGTGGTGACCGCCTACGCCAAGCAGTACGGCATCACGAAGCTGCAGGCGATCGTCCCCGGCGGCAGCACCGGGCAGGAGTCGATCTTCAACGGCCTGTCGAAGATCCGGGAGCTGGGATCGACCGACGATGACGTCGTGATGATCCACGACGGCAACCGCTGTCTCGTGTCGTCCGAGATCATCTCCGACAACATCGCCGAGTTCCACGCCAACGGCAGCGCGGTCGCCGCCATCCCCTGCGTGGAGGCGGTCTTCCGCAGCGACGACAACGGCGTCTCGTCGACCGTGTCGATCCCGCGCGAGCAGCTCTTCCGCACCCAGACGCCGCACTCGTATACGCTCGGCAAGCTCATGTGGGCCCACGAGCAGGCGAAGACGAAGGGCATCAATGACACGGCTGCGTCGTGTGTGCTGATGCACGAGCTCGGCGAGACGGTGTACTTCTCCGCCGGGTCGGAGCAGAACCTCAAGATCACCACGATGGACGACCTGTACATCTTCGAGGCGATCCTCGACGCGCGGCACGCGGCGAGCTGACCCGGCCATGACGACCAGCTCCTACCAGCACGACCTCCGCACCGCGTTCGACAGCATCCCCGATGCACGCGACCTGTTCGGCACGCGCATCCTCGTGACCGGCGCGACGGGCCTCATCTGCTCGTCGGTCGTCGATCTGCTGCTCCTCATGAACCGCGAGTTCGACGCCGGCATCACGGTCTACGTCGCGGGACGCAGTGAGAAGGATGCCGAGGAGCGCTTCCGTCGCTTCGCACGGAACGACGATGAGCTCGTGTTCGTCCCCTACGACGCCACGTCGAGCGAGCAGATGGACTTCGAGGGTGAGCTCGACTACATCATCCACGGGGCCTCCAACGCGAACCCGGCGGCCTACGCGCAGCAGCCCGTCGAGACCATGCTCGCCAACCTCCTGGGCCTCTCGGTCATGTTCGACCTCGGCCGTGCGACGTCGGCCCGTCGGCTGCTCTACATCTCGTCGAGTGAGGTGTACGGCCAGAAGGACGGCCTGGAGCCCTTCTCCGAAGGCGACTACGGCTACCTCGACATCCTCAACGAGCGCGCGGGATACCCGTCCTCCAAGCGCGCGGGTGAGTCGCTCTGCGTGGCGTACGGCATGGAGTACGGCATCGAATCAGTCATCGTGCGCCCTGGCCACATCTACGGCGCCGCCATCCGGCCGTCCGACAACCGGGTCTCGGCGGAGGTCACGCGCCGTGCGCTCGCGGGTGAGGACATCGTCCTCAAGAGCACGGGCGGCCAGCTGCGCTCCTACTGCTATGCGCTCGACTGCGCCTCCGCCATCCTCACGGTGCTCCTGCGCGGCGAGAAGGCCAACGCATACAACATCTCCAACCCGCACTCGATCTGCACCGTGCGCGAGCTCGCCGAGGCCGTCGCGAAGGCGGGCGGCGTCGAGGTGCGCTTCGACCTGCCGGCGGGCGAGAAGATCCTGCACAACCTCATGCAGAACTCGTCACTCGCCTCCGACAAGCTGGAAGCGCTCGGCTGGACACCCGCGTTCGACCTTCAGCGGGGCGTCGAGCGGATGCTGACGGCGCTCAAAGACCCCGAGAACCCCTTCTCGGCCTGAACCGGCCTGGAGGGCGTCGGGCGCGCTCAGTCGCCCGCGACCCGCTTGACGCGGCGGTCGAGACTCCACCACACGCGCCGGACCTGACGGTCGAGGCGGTCGCGCAGCGTGCGCTCGCTGGCCGCACCGTCGGCGGCGCGAGTGTGCACGGCCGGTGCCAGCGGCACGCGCGCGATCTCCCGATCGAAGCGGGGCTGCGACTCGCGCAGCACGTGATCGAGCCCGTGCCGGTCGAGGAAGCGCCCGAACGTCTCGACATTCTGCGGATGCCGCTTCGTGAAGGCGTCGAAGTCGGCGCTCTCGTACAGCCGCTTCACGTTGCCGCGCCCGAGCACGCGCTTGGACGCGTACGGGATGGCGTGGAACTCCGCGAGCTCGCGCGTGCGGGAGTCATGCGCGATCAGGAGCGACGGCACCCCCGCCAGCAGCCCCGCGATCGTTCCGTGAATGCGGGTTCCCACCACGAGGTCGCGATCGCGCAGCGTGTCGATCCAGGTGGTGGCGTCGACGAAGAACCGCATGCGATCGGTGCGGTAGAGCTCGTGGTCGACGCTCTCGGGCAGATCGGCCTGAGCCGCGAACCGTGTCGGCTCGCCCCACAGCATGAGGGCGAGCGCCTCGACGGTCTGCGGCACGACGTAGCTGTTCGGGAACGCCTCGGTCACCTTGCGGACGAACGCCCCAGCATCGCGCAGGTAGGGCGAGTACGTCACGGCGAGGCGCGACGACTTCCGCAGCGGGCGGCGCCGCTTGAGTGCGCCGTCTCCCCCGAAGCCCGACAGCGACGGGCAGCCGATGACGTCGATCTGATCGTCGGAGAAGCCGAGGCTCATCAGGAAGTCGCGTGTGAGGCCCCCGCGCACGCCGATCGACGGCGACCGGTCGAGCACCGCCGACACGAAGGCGCGCACGGAGTCCTGCAGCTGCGGAGGCGCGTCGGTGACGTCGGCCGTGAGCGGGAACTGCGCGCCGACGCCGAGGACGCTCACGGGCACATCGAGACGGCGGATGACCTCGGTCAGCCTGTCGAGCTGCGGCATGAAGCTGCGGCGGAACGCGTTCGCGAGCGGGATGACCAGCCGGTCGTACTCGGCGTTGATGCGGTCGGCCTCGCCCTGGGAGGGGCGCCGCTCGGTGGCGTAGCCGTCGGCGACCAGCTCAGCATCCTCCGTGAGGAGTGTGCGCCACGTGGCCGTATAGAAGAGCATGTTCCCGGCGTTGGTGCCGAAGACTCCGTCGGGGCGGACCGAGAGCGACCGGGCAGCCGACATCGGCACGAGCGGGTCTTTGCCCGCTCTGACGAGAATCCTCCCCGCGGAGGCGCTCATTTCGCTTCGAGGACGTCGAGAGCCTGGTTGATGGGTCCGTCGAAGACCACCTCGCCCTTGCGGATGACGATGCCGCGCGAGCACAGCTGCTTGATCTGGCCCTTGCTGTGGCTCACGACCATCATCGTGACGCCGCGGTCGGCCAGCTCCTTGAGCTTCGCATTGCACTTCGCGCGGAAGGGCGCGTCGCCGACCGCGAGCACCTCGTCGACCAGCAGCACATCGAGCTCGACATGGATGGCCACACTGAAGGCCAGGCGCATGAACATGCCCGACGAGTAGTGCTTCACCTCCTGGTCGATGAAGTCGCCGATCTCGCTGAACGCGACGATCTCGTCGAACCGCTCCTTCGTCTCCTTCTCGCTCATGCCGAGAATGGCGGCGTTGAGGAAGACGTTCTCGCGGCCCGTCAGGTCGGGGTGGAAGCCGGCGCCGACCTCGATGAGGCCCGCGACGCGACCCCGCGTGAGCACGCGGCCCTCGTCGGGCTCGAGCACGCCCGACACCAGCTTGAGCGTCGTGGACTTGCCCGACCCGTTCAGGCCCATGACGGCGACCGTCTCGCCCTCATTGATCGTGAACGACACGTCTTTGAGCGCCTGGAACTGCGTCGAGCGCACAGGCTGCCGGCGGATGAGCGCGATGAACGCGTCTTTCATCGAGCGCGCGCTGCGCTTGTTGAACCACTTCGAGACGCCCTCGACGATGATGCGAGGCTGCGCGGTGGCGGGGGCGGGCGTGTTTCGAGGCATCACAGGTCCTGGGCGAAGGTGCGCTCGCAGCGGCGGAAGACGTACTGACCGACCACGATGGAGAAGAGGATGATGCCGATGGCCGCGACGGCGTACCAGGCCATCTCGGGGGGCCAACCGAGACCGGCGCCAGTGCGGACGGTCGACTCCCAGAACGCGTGATGGAACATCTCGATCCCGACGGTGACCGGGTTGCTCATGTACAGGTGGAAGACCCACGGCACGTCGTGCGTGACGTCCCGCACCATGACCCACGTGTAGAGGATGGGTGATGACCAGGTCGAGACCGTGCGCACGATGTCGACGATGTTGGTCGCGTCGCGGAACCGCACGTTGACGGCGGAGAAGAACAGGCCCACGCCGCAGATGAACAGCAGGACCAGCCCCAGGGCGCCGAGCACGAGCCCGACGGTGGCGAACGACGGCACCCACCCGTAGAAGACGAGCGCCGCGAGCAGGAGCACGGCCAGCTGCGGCAGGAAGTGCGTGAAGGCGCCCACGATCGCGGCGATCGGGAACAGCTCGCGTGGCAGATAGATCTTGCGCACGAGCGCCTTGTTGCCCACGATCGAGCGGGTCGCCGCGCCGAACGCCTCGTTGAAGAGGTTGACGACGACGATGCCGCTGAACAGATACAGCGGGAAGTCCTCGACGCGCTTCTGCAGTCCCAGGACCTGTCCGACCACGAGGTAGTAGACGAGGAACTGGACGGTGGGCCGGACGTACGACCAGAACCAGCCGAGCACCGAGTTGCGGTAGCGCAGCGACGTGGTCTTGCCGATGAGGACTTTGAGGAGATAGCGATACCGGAACAGGTCGAGGAGGCCGCGCCCGCGCCCGGGGGTGTCGAAGGCGCTGTAATCGATCTGTGTCACGGGAGTCCTTGAGGTCCGGTCCGGATGCGTCGGGCCGCTCCGGAGCCTCCCGCGGCAAGCCGGGCAGGCCATCGGCAATCCTAACGCACGCAGGCTGAGCCGCCCCTGGGCGCGCGGCACCGGATGACAGCGGATGCCGGAGCCGCAGCCCCGGCATCCGATGTCACTTCAGGTAGTCGCTGTGGACCCAGCCGGTCTGTCCGCCGACGGTCACGTTGCGCCACGCGCCCTTCGACGCGGTGACGGTCACCTTGGTGCCCTTGGCGAGGACGTCGACGACCTTTGCCGACGTCGACGCCGACGCGCGCAGGTTGAGCGCGGTCGTCGTGGTCATCGTGGTGCCTGCCACGGCGCCGAGCTTGTTCAGCAGCACCCAGCCTTCCTTGCCGCTGACCTTGACAGCCGCCCAGGTCGAGGTGCGGTCGACGACCGTCACCTTCGTGCCCTTGGCCAGCTTCACGACCGCCTTCGCGTCGTTGTCCGCCGCGATGCGCACGTACGACTTCGCCGCCGTGGTCTGCATCGTGCTCGTCGAGACCGCCGGCTTCGCGTCGACCAGCTTCGACGACGCGACCCAGCCCTTGACCGACCCGGCCGACACCTTCGTGTACGAGCCCTTCGTCGCGGTACGCGTGACCTTCGTGCCCGTCGCCAGCGTCGACAGCAGACGCGAGCTCGACTTCGTGCCGCTCTTGACCGCGAGCGCGGACTTCACGTACTTGGTGCCCGTCGCCGGCACAGCCTCATCCGCGGGCGCCGTCTCCTTCGCCGCACCGAGCTTGCTGAGCAGCACCCAGCCTTGCTTGCCGCTGACCTTGACAGCCGCCCAGGTCGAGGTGCGGTCGACGACCGTCACCTTCGTGCCCTTGGCCAGCTTCACGACCGCCTTCGCGTCGTTGTCCGCCGCGATGCGCACGTACGACTTCGCCGCCGTGGTCTGCATCGTGCTCGTCGAGACCGCCGGCTTCGCGTCGACCAGCTTCGACGACGCGACCCAGCCCTTGACCGACCCGGCCGACACCTTCGTGTACGAGCCCTTCGTCGCGGTACGCGTGACCTTCGTGCCCGTCGCCAGCGTCGACAGCAGACGCGAGCTCGACTTCGTGCCGCTCTTGACCGCGAGCGCGGACTTCACGTACTTGGTGCCCGTCGCCGGCACAGCCTCATCCGCCGGCGTGGGCGTCGGGTTGGGCGTCGGCACCGGCTCGGACGACGGGTCGTCGAGGGTCACGTACTGGCTGTGCACCCAGTACGGCGCCCCGCTGATCGTGATGCGCCACCACACGTCGTCGCCCGGCACGCGATACGTGGCCGTGCGCGCGTACTTCGCGCCCATCTTGATCTGCTTCTTGCCGGTCTCGCACTTGGTCGTCGGGGCCTTGCGGGCGTTCAGCGTGTCGGTCGTCACAACCGCGGTTCCCGACGCCTTGGTCACCGCCGATTCGGCCGGGAGGGCGCACACGTCGCCGCCCGATGCGGGCGAGGTCGGGAGCTTGACCGTGGACTTGGGCACCCATGTGGTCTTGGATCCCGACTTCACACGAAGCCACGACCCGTAGGAGCCCGTGACGGTCACAGAGGCGCCCTTGGCGAGCGACGTCGTTCCGGACGTGCAGTTCTTCGTCGGAGCCTTCTTGCCCGTCGTGGCCGCCGTCATCGTGCCCGTGCCGGATGCCGCGGCGATGTCACCGCTGGGCGGCGTGCTGCACGCGGCGATCTGCGCGGGTGCGCCGGTGGAGCTCGACGCCTTGGGCTCGAACCACGAGACATAGAAGTTGTAGAAGTTGCGGTTGCCGTACGACGAGCAGGCGTCTCCCGTGCCCGTGCCGGCGGCGAGGGCGGCGACGTTCGGGCGGTACGGCGTGTAGATGTAGAGGTTCGCCGTGGCCTGGTTCTTGATGTGGACCTTCGACGATCCGCACGAGCTCGTCGGGTGCCACTTGATCGTGTTCACCTGACCCGCGCGGTAGTTGAACGACGTCGGGTTCTTCGTATACACCTGCAGCTGGCGAGCGCCCTTGTACACCTGGTTCACGAAGCCCGCGGCGGCCTTGTCGCACGGGGCGGTGTCCGGGCACGCCTGCCCCATCGCGGCGCGGTACGACCAGTCGGTCGGCGCCGTCGAGAGCACGAGGCCCTGCTCCTTCTGGAGCATGACGAGGATGACCTTCGGGTTGATGCCGCACGAGCGTGCCACCTTGTAGATGATCCACGCCGAGGACGCGTTGTCCTTCGCAGGGACCTCCTTGCAGTACTTGTCGGCGGCGAACTTGGGGAGATCGGCCGTGAAGCTCTTGAGGCAGGTCGGACCGCTGGTCGCCTTGCAGGTGGGGACCTTGCTCTTGAGGAACGCCTTGACCTCGGTCGCCGTCATCGACGTGCTGTCGAAGAACTCGGCATCGCTGATGATGTATCCCCCGTCGAGGATCCCATCAGGCAGCGGCGCGGCGGCCTGTGCGGACGTGGTCGGCGCAGCCGTCAGCATGCCCATGACGAGGGCGAGGACGGCTACGACGAACGTCACCGGGGAGAGGGCATGGCGGCGTTCCAGTCGGGGGGACATGTGACCATTGTGACGGATGTAAACGGCCGATACCACCCTGAGCCGAAAATCCGTTCGTTCGACACGCGGATTCAAGCGTCTCCCAAGGTTTGCTGGATCCCCTCGGCGAGGTCGCGCCTCGGAGTCAGAGATCCGCGTGGAGGATCCAGACCCGCTCCGCGGCACCGGCCCACGAGAAAGCGCGGCCCCGGTCTCCCGCCAGCACCGCGAGCCGCTCGGCGGCCGCCGTCGACCCCAGGGCAGAGGCGAGGGCGTCGCCGAGTGCATCGGCGTCGGGGGCGGCGAGCACTCCCCCCTCGGCGATCACCTCGCGGTGCACGTCCGAGTCGGCCGCGACCACGGGCACCCCCAGGCGGAGCGCTTCGACCAGGCGCCACGGGAAGGCCGACGACCTCGAAGTGGCCACATACGCCACCGCACCGCCGAGCACCGCAGCCCGGTCGTACGGATCGAGGTGCGGCCGCACGTGCACGCGCCCCTCCCCTATCCCCGCTGCGGCGGCGAGCTCCGCGATCGCCGGCTCGTCGCCCTCAGGTGCGTCGACGACGACAACGGGAACGCCGGCATGCGCGCGCACCGCCGCGCCGAATCCCGCGGAGAGGTTCGAGGAGGCGCCGCTCGATCCCGACAGCAGCACGAAGCCCTCGGGGATGCCGAGGGAGCGCCGACGCCCGATCTCGTCGGCCGGAATGCGGAAGGACTCCGGCGGCGCGCCAGGGATGACCCGCACCCGGTCGCCGAACCCGCCCCACGACGCCAGCCGGGCTGCGACGGCGTGCGTGGGCACCACGACGGCATCCGCGTGCTTCTTTGCACGTCTGAGAAGCGCCTTCTGTGACAGCACATGAGCGCGAGAGAGCTCCTCGGAACGCTCCCACGCGTCAAGGTCCCACAGGGTCACGACCGTCTGGTCGTGGTCGTTCACGCGATCGTGCCGCACGAGGGGCGCCGCGAGCGAGGGCGCATGGATGAGGCCGCCGCCGACGCCGGTGGGCATGCCCACCTGCCACGCCGTCACGAGCTCACGGCGCGGGAGCGCCAGACGGGTCACCGAGGCCAGTCCGGGAACAGCCTCGAGCGGATCGGACTCGCCGCTCGGAACGATCGCCTCCACCTCGCAGTCAGCGGGCGCCGTCGCGACGAGTCCGCGCGCCAGCTCCACGGCGGCGGCAGCGAGGTCGGAATCCGCAGACGATGTGCTCCGATCCAGCACGATGCGCAAGGTCGCGGTCATGCAATGAGCCTATCCACCGGCTCGCCTCAGCGCTCGGAGGCCTCGGGCGTCGCCGTGGGCGTCGGCGGGTGCAGCGCCTCGTCGACCATCGCGTGGATGCGGTCGAAGTCGGGGTCGTCGGGATCGACGTCGTTCTCCAGCGTCAGCTCGATCGTCGTGATGTCCTGCTCCTTCGCCTTCACGGCGAGGTCGGCCAGGAACGACAGCATCGACGGCGGGATGTCGGTGCTGACGATCTCGGACCCCGCCTTGGCGATGTCCTGGAAGCGCGTCAGCACGGTCGTCGGCGTGAACTGGTCGAGGATCGCCTGCTGGAGCTTGCGCTGCCGCTTCATGCGGTCCCAGTCGCTCGTCGTGTAGCGCGAGCGGGCGTACCACTGGGCGGTGTCGCCGTCCATGTGCTGACGGCCCTTCTCGATCCAGCCGATCACGCCGCGCAGCTCTCCATCCGGGCCCTTGCTGAGCTCCCCCTTCGGCAGGCGTTCCTTGACCGTGATGTCGACTCCGCCGAGTGCGTCGACGAGCGCGGCGAACCCGTGCATGTCGACGAAGACGAAGTACTGGATCTCGATGCCGAGCACGCCCTCCGCGGCATCCCGCGTGGCCTCGATGCCGGGCGTGGAGCCGATGGCGGCGGCGTCCGGGTACAACGCCTCGCCGTCGAGGCACACGCCGACCTCGGTGTTGAGCTGGTTGATCTTGTTGTCCCAGCCGCACGTCGGGTGCGCCTTGCCGCGATGCCCATCGGGATACCGGTCCTGCATCGGCCCCTCGGAGAAGGGCACGTTGCGCATGTCGCGCGGGATGCCGGTGATCGTGACGGAGCCCGTCTCAGCGTTGACCGACACGACGGAGATGCTGTCGAAGAGCATGTGCGAGCGGCCCTTGCCGCTGTCGGCGCCGAGCAGGAGGAAGTTGTAGTAGCCGTCGGAGGCGGGAACCGCAGGTCCGGAGCCGAAGACGCTCGCGAGCGTCTCGCGCGATGTTCCCGCCGCCTGCGACGCGTAGAGCGCGGAGCCCGACGAGACGACCAGAAGCGCGACGGCAAGCGCCGAGATCCCGATGCGGGCCTTGCCGCGCACGCGCACCAGCCGCACGAGCCGCAGCGTGTCGATCGTGAGGACCGCCCACAGCACGGCGTATGCGGCGAGGACGACCTGCAGCACGAGCAGCATGAACCAGTTCGCGACCGCCGTCACGAGCGCCTGCCAGGAGAGCAGGGCGACGACGAGCACGACCACGAGGAGCGCCCACATGACGAAGGTCGCCACGAGACCGATGCGTCCGAGGCGACGGCTGCCGGCGAGCGCCTGCACCGACCCCGGCAGCAGGAAGTTGAGGACGACGAGCCACCAGCCACGACGCGTCATGATGTCCGGTGACGTCATGTCGGGGGTGCGCAGCGAGTACTCGCTCCACAGGCCGCCCCGCGGGTCGTGCGCCCTCCCGGACGTCCTCGGCGGGCTGGTGAGCGTCGTCACAGAGAGTCCTTCAGGCGGCGGTTCTTCTCCTCGACCTGCGCCTCGAGTCCGCGAGCGTACTCCTCCATGCTGTCGGCGATCGCAGAGTCGGCCGACGCGAGAATCCGGGCGGCGAGCAGGCCCGCGTTCTTCGCCCCGTTGATCGACACGGTCGCGACGGGGATGCCGGCGGGCATCTGCACGATGCTCAGCAGCGAGTCGAGTCCGTCGAGGGTCGCCAGCTGCACGGGAACCCCCACGACCGGAAGCGGGGTGAGCGACGCGAGCATGCCCGGGAGGTGGGCGGCGCCGCCCGCCCCGGCGATGATGACCTTGAGACCGCGGGAGCGCGCCTCACGGCCATAGCGGAGCAGCTTGTCGGGCGTGCGGTGGGCCGAGACGACCTCGACCTCGTGCGGGATGCCGAAGTCGGCGAGCGCCTGAGACGCGTCGCTCATGACGCGCCAGTCGGAGTCCGAGCCCATCACGACGCCGACGAGAGGAGTGGCAGACGAGTGCAGCGGTCGAGTCACCCGTCAAGGCTAGGCTCCGACCCTGCGAACTCCCCGCAACGGCACGGCACGTCGCAGCGGATCGGCCCCGATCGCCGGGGGCGGCCAGGCGTCGGATCCCGATCAGCCTGCGAAGTGCGCGGCGGCGGCGCGGGCCTCGTACACGACGGCGTCGAGATCGTCGCCGACCGCGTTCACGTGCCCGACCTTGCGGCCCGGGCGCGGCGCCTTGCCGTACGTGTGCACCTTGACGGCGGGGTGGGCGGCGAGCACCTGCGGGAAGCGGCTCTCGAGCGTGTCGGTGTCGGGTCCGCCCAGGATGTTCACCATCACGGCCCACGGCTGGCGCGGCGACGGGTCACCCAGCGGCAGATCGAGCACGGCGCGCACGTGCTGCTCGAACTGCCCGGTGATCGCGCCGTCTTGGCCCCAGTGGCCGCTGTTGTGGGGGCGCATCGCGAGCTCGTTGACGAGCAGCCGCTCGTCGCTCGTCTCGAACAGCTCGACCGCGAGCATGCCGGTCACGCCCAGCCCCTCGGCGATGTCCTGGCCGATGCGCGCGGCGATCTCCGCGAGCCGCCCGCTCGAATGGGGCGCGGGGGCGATCACCTCGGCGCACACGCCGTCGCGCTGCACGGTCTCGACGACGGGATACGCCACCGAGTCGCCTGACGGGCGGCGCGCGATCTGCTGGGCGAGCTCACGCGTGAAGTCGACGAGCTCCTCGGCCAGGAGCGCCGAGCCCTCGGCCAGCGCGTCGAGCCAGTCCGCCACCTGGTCGGGCGATGACACCAGGCGCACGCCCTTGCCGTCGTAGCCCCCGCGCGGGGTCTTGACGACGGCGCGGCCGCCGTGGTCGTCGAGGAACGCCTGCAGCCCCGCGGCATCCGACACGGCGGCCCAGTCGGGCTGCGGCGCCCCGAGCTCTTCGAGCCGGGCACGCATCAGCAGCTTGTCCTGCGCGTACACGAGTGCGTCGGGGCCGGGGTGCACCGGGATCCCCTCGGCGACGAGAGCACGCAGCACCTCCTGCGGCACATGCTCATGGTCGAAGGTGACGACGTCCTTGCCGCGTGCGAAGGCGAGCACCGTGTCGAGGTCGCGGTAGTCGCCCGTCGCGGATGCCGCGAGGTCAGCGGCCATGCCGGGCTCCTCCGCGAGCACGTGGACGTTCACCCCGAGTTCGACCGCCGGTGCGATCATCATGCGTGCCAGCTGGCCGCCGCCGACGATTCCGAGCTCCATAGACATGCGTCTCCCTCCGGGTGGGATTCCATCTTCCCAGGTTCGGCGGCCGGGATCAGCCCGGGAGCGACGGCTCAGGGAGCGTCAGGGCGCACGGGGAGGCCGTGGGCATCGCGGTGGGCGAGGATCTGACTGATCTCGACCTGATCGGCGAGCGTCTCGTGCACGAGCCGGGCGGAGGGAGCGTCTTTCACGACGAGCGGCTCATCGACGCCGTTCGACAGCACGAGGGTCCCGGCGCCCCAGAGCCGCTGCAGCGGGCCGCGACGCTCGGTGATCGTGTAGCCGCGGGCGTGGGCGAGCTCACGACGGCGCCGTGCGAACACTCCCGACTGCTCGACGATGCGCCGCGTCGTGATCGTGTAGGTGTGGGCCAGCCAGCGCGCGTACGGCACGACGACCAGCCCGACGACCAGCGCGAGGCCGATCGCCCACAGCAGCAGATCCCACAGCAGGACGCCGCCGATCGCGCGACCGCCCAGCACCTCGACGACGCCGTCGCCGAGCGGCGGGACGTTGCCGGTGAAGTAGCCCGTCGCCGTCGCGACCGCGACGAGCACGACCGCCGACCAGAACAGCCGACGCGCGTGACTGCGGAATCGCGCCAGCCGGCGCTCGGGCACCGCTGATCCCGGGGCGGGCGTCTGCGGCCTCCCCGGGTACGCGCTCGGCTGGGTCACGGCTCCATTGTGTCGGAGGGCGGCGACACGCCGCCTTCGGCACGCCGCGGGGTCAGCGGCGTCCGCCGCCGCGCACGTGGACGACGTCGCCGGCCGAGACGACCGCCTCGACGCCCGCGCTCTCGATGACGAGCCGGCCCTCGGCATCCAGCCGGCGCGCGATGCCCTCGAGCGACGTCCCGTCCGGAAGCGACACGGTCACCGCCGCGCCGAGCGTCGAGCACGCCGTCTCGATCTCCTCGCGCACGGCATCCGCGCCCGAGACGGCGAGTTCGGCGATGCCGTCTCGGAGGCCCTCGAGGTAGTCGGCGAGCAGGCGGTCCTCGTCGGCCTCCCGCCCGAGCGCCGCAAACGACGTCGCCGTCGGCACCGGCAGGTCGACCGACGCCATCTCGGTGTTGACGCCCGCCCCGACGACGACGCGGCGAGGGTCGCCGGGAAGGACCTCGGCGAGGATGCCGCAGATCTTCATGTCGCTCACGAGCACGTCGTTCGGCCACTTGAGCGACACATCGAGGTCTGTCAGCTGCGCGGCGACCGCGCGCTGCATCGCCGCTCCCGCAAGGAGAGGGATCCAGCCGCGATCGGCGTCGGCGATCGCCGCGACGTCGAGCAGGACAGAGACGGCGATCGCTGTGCCGGGAGGCGCCGTCCACGAGCGATCGAGGCGTCCGCGTCCGGCACGCTGGTCGCGCGTCAGGACCGCCGACAGATGCGGATGGCCGTCGGGATCGTCGGCCGCGTCGCGCACGAGCTTGGCGTTGGTCGAGTCGACCGTCTCAACCACGTGGAGGCGAGGGGTCACGGCGGCGGCGAGCGGATATCCGTCTGCGGGGATCGACATGGCGCAACCTTACGCCGTAGCGGTGAATGACAACGGATTCGCGCCGTCGTTGTGGGTGTCCGCCAACCCGCAGCGAAAGGTGCTCGCTAGGGTGGAACGCGTGACCGAGCAGCCCGACATGTCAACGACCGCCGGAAAGATCGCCGACCTCCGCAGGCGGTACCAGGAGGCCATCGTCGACGCGGAGGCCATCGCCAAGGAGAAGCAGCACAAGAAGGGCAAGCTGACCGCCCGCGAGCGCATCGAGCTGCTCGTCGACCCCGGCTCTTTCGTCGAGCTCGACGAATACGTGCGCCACCGCACCACCGCGTTCGGCATGGACCGCTCCCGCCCCTACGGCGACTCGGTCGTCACGGGCGTCGGCACGATCCACGGCCGCACCGTCGCCGTCTACGCGCAGGACTTCACGACGTTCGGCGGATCGCTCGGCGAGGTGGCGGGCGAGAAGATCGTCAAGATCATGGAGTTCGCCCTCCGCGGCGGCATGCCCATCATCGGCATCCTCGACTCCGGCGGCGCGCGGATCCAGGAGGGCGTCGTCGCCCTCGGCAAGTACGGCGAGATCTTCCGGCTGAACACTGCGGCATCCGGCGTCATCCCGCAGATCTCCATCGTCATGGGACCGGCCGCCGGCGGCGCCGTGTACTCCCCCGCGCTCACCGACTTCGTCATCATGGTCGACAAGACCAGCCAGATGTTCGTCACCGGCCCCGACGTCATCAAGACCGTCACGGGCGAGGACGTCGGCATGGAGGAGCTCGGCGGCGCGCACACGCACAACACTCGGTCGGGCGTCGCCCACTACCTCGCCGAAGACGAGGACGACGCGATCGACTACGTCCGCACCATGCTGGGCTACCTGCCCGACAACAACATGGCCGAGCTCCCCGACTACGAGCATGGGTTCGAGTGGGAGACGACGGATGCCGACCGCTTCCTCAACACGATCATCCCTGACTCCCCCAACCAGCCGTATGACATCCACCAGGTCATCGCGCACATCACCGACGCGGGCGAGTTCCTCGAGGTGCAGCCCCTGTTCGCCCCGAACATCGTCATCGGGTTCGGTCGCGTCGAAGGCCGCACCGTCGGCATCATCGCCAACCAGCCCTCGCAGATGGCCGGCACTCTCAACATCGAGGCCGGCGAGAAGGCGAGCCGCTTCGTGCGCTTCTGCGACGCGTTCTCGATCCCCATCGTGACCCTCGTCGACGTGCCCGGCTACCTGCCCGGCACCGACCAGGAGTGGACGGGCGTCA
>CALANM010000218.1 GCA_937926065.1 uncultured Microbacterium sp. | reverse complement strand
CTTCGCAGCGGCTCAGCTTCGCAGCTGCGCCATCAGTTCGTCGTCTCCTGAGCCGGAGTGCTCCGCGATGCGTCCGCCCTCGAGCCTGTAGAACGAGAACTCGGCCACGTTCGCGTGCGTGCCGGTCGCGGGGATGCCGCGGTACTCGCCGCGGTGGGTGCCGCTGCCGCGCAGGTGAGCTGCGATGCGGTCGTCTTCGACGACGAGCTGGATCCGGCGCCACCGCCAGTCCGGAAAGCCGCGGAACAGAGCGTGCAGGTCGTCGAGCCACGCGCCGCGGCCACCCGTGCGGTGGGCACGGCGCACCCCGGGCGCGAAGAATTCGCCGATCGCCTCGAGGTCGTGTCGATTGCACGCGTCGAGGAAGTCCTCGAACCACGGTCTGAGCTCCCACGATTCCATCCGTTCATTGTGCGTGCCAGCAGCGGAGCCGGTTCCGCAGCTGGGGGAATCGATCGCCACGTGCGTCTCCGCTGACCGCGGACATTTCGCGGAGCCACCTCATTTCGGCACCCCAAGCAGTGCGGGCACGGCCAGCGAGCCCGAGATGCCGGTTGCTACGGTCGCTCCCTGCCCGGCGATCACCGGGTCGCGAAGCAAGGAGACATGTATGAAGAAGACCGTCGCGGCTCTGGCGAGCTGCCTGATGGCCGTCGGCCTCGTCAGCGGTGCAGCGGCCCCCGCGGCTGCTCATGATCCCCATGGCTACGGATGGGCATCGAGCGACAAGGTTGAAGGCACGATCGCAGGTGGGGGCAAGCACTGGTACGGCGTCCACACGAACATCAACGGAACCAACCGCCGAAACGACAGCAGCTACTACCACGCGACTAAGAAGCATCGCGCCAGTGTGCAGAACCCGAAGTACGGTGTGACGCGCTCTGCCGACACCGTCAAGGGCAAGTGGGCGCGCGTCGACCAGCCGGCCAGCCCCTCGGGCAACCAGGCGTACTGGTACGCCTACTGATGCCGACGCGAGCGGTGGTGGCCGCGTTCGTGCGGCGAGGAGTGGGCCCGCTGATCGCGAGTGTCACGCTCGCTACGGCGATGGTCGCGTGCGCAACGACTGATTCGTCGCACATTTCATCGCCGAGCCCGTCGTCGCAGGCGAAGATGCCCGAGTTCACCGGGCCGTTCGCCGCCGAGTATCGAGAGGCGTGGGACAGAAGCACCAACGAGTCCGTCAAGCGGATCGTCGAGGACGAGGTCATCTCTGAGCAGGAGTGGTCGCAGGTCATGCAGTCTCTGAAGACGTGCCTCGAGGCCGAGGGCATCACGGTGACGGAGTATCGCGAGGACGGCAGCTACGACGCGCTGGTCGGAGATCTGCCCGGCGAGGCGGCCAATGAAGAGCTCGGTCGCTGCGAGATCGCGAGCGGGGAAGCGTGGCTCGGCTACCTCTACCGCTCGCAGACCGACAACCCGCAGAACATCCCTGAGCCCGAGCTGATGGCCGATTGTCTCAAGCGGAACAGCGCGGTGGCTCCGTCCTACACGGCGGAGCAGTACGCCGAGGACGTCGAGGATGTCTCGTTCCCGTACGTCGACGCGGAGGGGCCAGCGATCTTCGAGTCGTGCAATGTCGACCGCACCTACGGGCGATGAGGGCGTCCTGGCCGCCGGCTCTCGGGCTGGCCGCAGGCCTGCTCGCGATCGGAGCGGCAGCCGGCGTCTGCGTTGCGGTGCCCCTGTTGTCGACTACCACACCTGCCGTTCTCGAGGCCGCTGATCCGTTGACGTCCATCCCCGTCACGATGCGTCCGTTCGACGACCCGCGTGTCGTCGAGCTGCGCGTGGAGTCGTCGGCGGCGGCGAACCTCACACTCATGCGGTCGGGAACGATCACCCAGTGGGCGTGCCGAAGCGGTGCTGTGCTCAGGTCGGGGGAGAGCGCGCTCGCGGTAGACGGTGTACGGGTGCTGAACCTCTTCATGGAGGTTCCGCCCTGGCGCGATCTCACAGTCGGATCGTCCGGTGCTGACGTGCGTGCGCTGGAGCGCGAGCTGGTGCGGCTCGATCGGCCGGCGACCTTCGACGGTACGCTCTCCGCCGCGGAGATGCGCGCGCTGGAGGCTGTCGCCCGAGCCGCCAAGGTATCCCTCAGTCGCGTCCTTCCGCGCGACCTGGTGATGTGGCTGGCTGCCCCAGCGGCGGTGGTCGAATCCTGCGATTCGAAGCTGGGAGATGTCGTGCAGGCTGGAGCGGTTCTCGCGCGAGCCGAGGGGCGGCTCACGACCTCGGATGTCGAGCTGCCGGCGGATCGGCTCCCTGGAAGCCGTGACCTTCGGCTGCTCGACGAGCCCGTGCCGCTGGGGAGACGGGGTGAGCTTCCGCGCGACATCTCGGAGAACGACATCCGGCAATCGAACGCCTACGCGCAGGCAGCAGCAGAAGCGCCGGACGCGGCGGAGCTGACGCTCAAGGGCACGGTCGTCCTCAGGGAGGCGGTTCCCGTCGCCGCGATCCCCGCGACCGCGCTGCTCGTAGAATCGGGCGGTGGCTCATGCGTCTTCGTGAGCGAGAGCGCGGTGACGGTGGATATCGTCGGGTCGGAACTCGGAAGCAGCTTCGTGACCTTCGAAGCGGCGCCGCCGGCGCACGTGGATGCCGCCCCACCGCCGGGTGCAGACTCATGCGGGTAGAGCTCGAAGCGCTGGGGCATGCGCACTTCGAGGACCAATGGCTCTTCCGCGGCGTGACGCAGGCGTTCGAGCCCGGGCACGTGTATGCCGTGACAGGTGCATCCGGGTCAGGCAAGAGCACGCTCATGTCGATCCTCTCCGGCTGGACTGCTCCCAAGGAAGGGCGCGTGCACGCGATCGGCGTCGAGCGAGTCTCCTGGGTGTTCCAGAATCCATACGGCGTTCCCCGGAGGTCCGCCGTCGACCATGTTGCTTTTCCTCTGATCGCCCGCGGGATCCCGGCGGACACGGCCGACGCGCGTGCGCACGAGCTCATGGAGCAGTTCCTGCTCTGCCATGTCGCTGACCGGCAGTTTCGGCACCTCTCGGGAGGCGAGGCGCAGCGACTCATGCTCGCCCGGGCGACTGCCGCCTCGCCTGACCTCCTCTTGATCGACGAGCCGACCGCGCAGCTGGACCGCCCGACCGCTCGCGTGATCGACGACGTGATCGCAAAGACAGCTACCGATCACACCATCGTCGTTGTGGCTACGCACGACGAGCACACCCGTGACGCCTGCGATGTCCACGTCGATCTCGCTGCCTTCGCTCCTGAGGAACACAGCTGATGCGCGGCGCGGCGATGCTCCGAGAGACGGCGCGGAACCTGCTGTCCGGAACCTCTCGCCTCCACGTCTTCGGTGTATTCGCGGTGTTCGGTGCGGCGCTTCTGGTCGTGGTGGAGGTGCTGACGGTGAGCGCCCTCGTCGCCGATGCCGAGGAGTACCGCGATTCGGGGGCTTCGATCGTGACGCTCGAACTCCCGGGGCTGATCGACGGGCGTGCATGCGAAGCGCTGTCGACCGTCCCGGATGTTCGCGCGGCGGGTGCGATGCGGGAGACCGAAGCGGCAATCGCCACGGCGCTCCCCGGAGAACCCCTTCGGGCGTACACCACCACGCCTTCGTTTGCTGCCGTCGTCGGCGCCACCGACGCTGGCGAGGGGGTGTACCTTCCGCGCGATGCGGCGGCGAGTCTCGGTCGGCGCTCGGTCTCTATCAATGGCGCGACGATCTCCGTCCGAGGTGTGTACGCCTATCCGCAGGACGGGCGGCGGGCGGGCTTCGGTTGGGCTGTGCTCTCTCCGACGCGGGAAGACGACGGACTGTTCGATGAGTGCTGGGCGCTGATCTGGCCGCAGCGAGACGACGCGCGTCGGCTGATGCTCACCACTCTGTCGGCGGGCATCGTGCATTCGTCCGGCGATCCCCAGATCACTCAGCTGAATGCCGGGCGCGGGGCCGTCTTCACAGGATCCGAAAGGTTCACCACACGCGTCACGCAGTTTGCCCCGCACGCGGCGTGGCTGTTCGCGGCAGCGCTGGCATGTTCAGCCGTCTGGATTCGGCGGGTGGAGATCGCGTCGAACCTCGGCGTGGGCGCACCGCGGATGACCCTGTTCCTCCAGCATCTCCTGGAGGTCCTTGCCTGGTCGCTGCCGTCCGCCGTGACGGCGGGCATCATCGGGCTGTGCCTCAGCGCCACGACGGCCCAGACAGAGCTGGCGAGCCTTTCGGCGAGCGGAGTGGCGATCGCGGGGGCATTCTTCTCAGGATCGATGGTCGGCGCGGGCATCGGCTTTCACGTCATCCGGCCGCACAGGCTGGCCCGCTACGCCAAGGAGCGCTGACGGTCCAGGCGCGACGTCGAGGTGTCGGAGGATTCGCCTAGGCTCGTGCGGTGAGCATTGGTGAGTTGATCGCGCCGCAGCGCCTTGGACGCGATTTCCGGTGGCTGCTGGCTTCGTCGTGGACGAGCAACATCGGCGACGGCATCGCCCTGGCGGCGTCGCCGCTGCTCATCGCCTCGCTCACCGATTCACCCGTGCTCGTCGCGTCGGGCGCGGTCATGCAGTTCCTGCCGTGGCTGCTGTTCGGCCTTCACGCCGGCGCCATCGCCGACCGTGTCGACCGCCGCATGCTCGTCATGGTCGCCAACGGCATCCGCGCCCTCGTGCTCGTCATGCTGTGCACGTTCCTGGTCACCGGCATCGCCTCGATCTGGGTCGTGCTGATCGTGGCGTTCGTCTACGGATGCGCCGAGGTGTTCGTCGACACGACGAGCAGCACGCTGCTGCCGATGATGGTGCGAAAAGCAGATCTCGGCATCGGCAATGCCCGGCTGCAGGCGGGCTTCCTCGTCGCCAACCAGTTCGGCGGCCCACCGCTGGGCGCCTTCCTGTTCGCCCTGGGCTCGTTCTGGCCGTTCGCGGTGCAGGCGATCTGCGTGGCCGCCGCCGTCGTGCTCATCTCGCGGATCGCGACCACGCGTGTCGCGACCGACGACGATCGCCCGCGCACCGCCGTGCACACCGACATCCTCGAGGGGGTGCGCTGGCTGTGGCACAACCCGCCCGTGCGCACGCTCGTCATCATCATCCTGACGTTCAACGTCACGTGGGCGGCGCCCTGGGGCGTACTGGTGCTCTACGCCACCGAGCACCTGGACATGGGGCCGATCGGCTACGGCGCGCTCACGACGGCATCCGCGATCGGGGGACTCCTGTCGACCATGAGCTTCGGGTGGCTCGAGCGACGGTTCTCGTTCAAGGCGCTCATGCGCGTGTGCCTCACGGCAGAGGTCCTCATGCACCTCTCGTTCGCCCTGACCACCTCAGGCACCGTCGCTTTCGTCATCATGTTCGCGTTCGGCGCCTACGCGTTCGTGTGGGGCACGATCTCGACCACCGTGCGTCAGCGGCTCGTCCCCCACGAGCTGCAGGGCCGCATCGCCTCCGTGAACATGGTCGGCGTCTTCGGCGGACTCGTCATCGGCCAGGCGCTCGGAGGCGTCATCGCGCAGGTGTGGGGCCTGACCGCCCCCTGGTGGTTCGCGTTCGTCGGGGCCGCGCTCACACTGCTGCTCGTATGGCGGCCGATCTCCCATATCGCCGCCGCCCACCCCGCCGACGAAGAAGAGCCCGAAGCCGCCGCCTGATCTCTGTGCCGGCGGCCTCACCGGGCGCGCTGGCGGATGATCTCCGCCCACCGGCGCGGCGGGAAGTCATCGGGCCAGTGCGCCGTGACGGTGCGGATGCCGCGGCGCACGCGCCGACGCATCCCCGACGCGCTCGCGAACGGACGCATCGACATCCCCATGTGCGCCCCATCGAGTCTCGCGATGCGGTGACGGATGCCGAGATGGAACGACAGATCGAGATCGTCGTGCACCTCGCGATCGGCGCGATGGACCTCGTCGGCAACGGCCGTCCACGCTGTGCGCCGCATGCCCAGGTTCGAGCCGAAGAGAGGCCGGTGCCCGAGCGCGGTGCGGCACACGGCCCGGTACGAGCGCAGATACAGCGCGGCGAGGGGACGCCGCAGCAGCGCCGGACCGTCGATGAAGGTCGCGTCTCCCGTGAGCACATCGATCTCGGGTCGCGTGGCGAACTCGTCGCACATGCGAGCGATCCAGTGCGGGTGGGGCACGCAGTCAGCGTCGAGGCGAAGGATGAGGTCGCCCGCGGCGGCGTCGTAGCCGCGAGCAGCGGCGGCCGGGATGCCGGGCGCACCGCAGAACACGACGACCGCGCCCGCACGCCGCGCGACCGACGCTGAATCGTCGGCCGACCCGTTGTCGACGACGATGATCTCGTCCGCGGGCCGGGACTGCTCGCGCAGGGCGCGCAGACAGCGCTCCAGCAGCGCCGCGTCATCCTTCACCGGAATCACGACGCTCACGGTGCACGCAGGCGACGACGGGGACGCGGATGCCATGTGCCCGACGTTAGAGGCCGATGCCGCGGGCATCATGCCGCTTGACAACGGCCGTCACACCCTGCTCGGCGGATGTCGGGGCATGACGCTGCGGCGCGCGGTGCCGCTCGGCTCGCCTACGCTCGATACGTGACGACCGCTGCCGAGCCCGCCCGCATGCCCGCCTGGGTCGCACTGTCGGGAGCCGTGCTCGTCGGCGTGCTGACGGCGGTGCAGGCCCGCATCAACGGCGAGCTCGGACGGCGTCTCGACGACGGCCTCGTCGCCGCCGTCATCTCGTTCGGGTCGGGGCTCGCGATCCTCATCGTGCTGTCGTTCGCGCTGCCTTCGGGCCGGCGCGGCTTCCGCGCGCTCGCCGCCGGCATCCGCGGGCGGACGATCCCCTGGTGGATGCTGATCGCCGGCGCCGCCGGAGCGCTCACCGTCGCCACGCAGGGGCTCGCGGTCGCGATCATCGGCGTCTCGCTCTTCACGGTCGGCGTCGTCGCCGGTCAGACCGTCAACGGCCTCGTGCTCGACCGCGTCGGCTACGGGCCGGCAGGGGTGGTCGCCGTCACGGTGCCGCGGGTGGTCGGGGGAGTGCTCGCGCTCGCGGCGGTAGCGGTCTCGCTGCAGGGCGGGGTGCTGGAACGGGTGCCGCTGTGGATGCTCGTGCTGCCGCTGCTGGCGGGCATCGGCATCGCGTGGCAGCAGGCCACCAACGGGCGTCTGCGTCAGCGCGTCGGCACGCCGTTGACGGCCACGCTCGTCAACTTCGTGGGCGGCACCGTGCTGCTCGTCGTCGCCGCGATCGTCAGCGTCGCCGTCAACGGCGCACCCTCGGCGCTCCCCGCCGAAGCGTGGCTCTACGTCGGCGGTGCGATCGGAGTCGTCTACATCTTCCTGTCGGCCGCGCTCGTCGTGCACACGGGCGTGCTTCTGCTCGGCCTCGGAACCGTCGCGGGGCAGCTCATCGCCGCGTTCCTGATCGACCTCCTGTGGCCCGCGGAAGCCGGACCGGGCTGGTTCATCGAACTGGTGACGGTCGTCATCGCGCTGGGGTCGGTGACCGTCGCCGTCGCGCCGTGGCGGCGCCGCCGGCGGGCGTGACGCCTGCGCGGCGACCGATGGGTCAGCGCTCGGCGGAGGTCCCCTTTGCCTTCTTCGCCTGCTTCGCCTTCTTCGCCCTCTTCTTCGCCTTCTTGCGCGCCTTCTTCGACGACTTCGGCACGGCCAGGACGTCCCCGGCGGGCACATCGACCGCGGTGATGCTGGCGGCGGCATCGTCCTCCTCCGTCGCCGCCGGCTTCGGCATCCGTTCAAGGAAGCTGCGGGCCTCCAGCGCCTTGCGCCGGCTGTTGCGGACTCCGGCGGGCTTGCCCCCGACATACAGCCAGCCGAGCAGCTGCTCGTCCTTGCCGAGGCCGTGCGCCTTCGCGACGGCCTTTGAACGGGTGTAATGGCCAGTGCGCCAGATGACGCCCCAGCCCGCTTCGTCGAGCAGCAGGCTCAGGATGTGCGCGACGCCGGCGGCGACCGCCTCCTGCTCCCAGCGGGGGACCTTGTCGCTCTTGCGGTAGCTGGCCACCACCGCGATGAGCAGCGGGGCCCGCAGCGGCTTCGTCGACGGCTTGTCGTCGCCCTGGGCCTTCGCGATCGCCTCGCCGAGCCGCACGCGGTCGTCGCCGCGCAGTTCGATGAGCCGCCACGGTCGCAGCGACGAGTGGTCGGCCACGCGGCCGGCCGCCGACACGAGCGTCAGCAGCTCGGTGCGCGTCGGCGCGGCATCCGTGACCTTCGACCACGAACGCCGCGCCCGGACAGCCTCGAGGGCTCCCGTCATGACTCGTCAGGGGTGAACGACAGCGACAGCGAGTTCATGCAGTAGCGGTCGCCGGTCGGCGTGCCGAACCCGTCGGGGAAGACATGCCCCAGGTGCGAACCGCAGTTCGCGCAGCGCACCTCCGTGCGCACCATGCCGTAGCTGGTGTCCTCGATCAGCTCGACAGCCTCGGGGCGCACCGACTCGTAGAAGCTCGGCCACCCGCAGTGCGAGTCGAACTTGGTGCCGCTCTGGAACAGCTCCGCCCCGCACGCGGCACACGTGTAGAGGCCGGCGCGCTGCTCGTCGAGCAGCTCTCCGGTCCACGGGCGCTCGGTGCCCGCCTCGCGCAGCACGGCGTACTGCTCGGGGCTGAGCTCCTCCCGCCACTGGTCCTCGGTCTTGTTCACGCGATACGTCATCTCGGCTCCTTACGTCCACTTCATTCAACCCGACCGCGGCCGGTCCTGTTCCTCGTCGCGCGGCGTTCACGACCGACGTCCAGGCGGGCGCGCCCGCGCGCCAGGACCGCGTCGCCCGCTGACGGGAGTGGCGTCACGGCATCCGTCGTCCTCGTGCCTACGCTGGACCCGTGCCCCTCTCCGAACGCGACCGCCTCATCCTCGACTTCGAGGCTCGGTGGGGGCACCACGTCGCGCAGAAGGAGGAGGCGGTGCGCGAGGAGCTCTCGCTCACGCCCGCCCGCTACTACCAGCTTCTGGGCCGCCTCATCGACGACTCCGACGCCCTCGCCTACGCGCCGATGCTCGTGCACCGGCTTCGCAGGATGCGGCAGGCGCGGGAGCGGGCCGCGTCGCTTGTGCTCAGGAGCGGCCGATAGCATTCTCAGGTGCCGAATCACCCGACGGATCGCTTCGATGAGCTGCCCACTTCGGAAGAGCCGCGCCGCGTGGGCGCGCACCGTGCCGAGCAGCCGCGGATGCGCCGCAGTCGCGTCCTCCTGTGGGCGAGCATCGCGACGGTCGTGCTCGTCGCTGGCGGCATCTTCGCCACCCTGTGGGCGGGCGGACGCTTCGGGCCGGGTCGTGCCACCAGCGTCGCTCCGACGGCCGTCGCCACGGCGGAGCCCGTCGTAGACACGTCCTACCTCGTCCTCGTGCTCAACGCGACCCCGCAGGAGGGGCTGGGAAGCTCGGTGAGTGCCGACATCATCGCCGCCGGCTGGACCGACGAGGACGTGACGGTGGGGGATGCCGGCTCCCACGACTTCGAACGGACGACCGTGTTCTTCGCCCGCGAGGAAGACGAGGGGCCCGCGCGCGGGCTCGCACAGGCGATCGGCGGCGCTGATGTCGAGATGAGCGAGGCGTACCAGGACGCGAGCGACGAGTCGCTCCGCCAGCTCGTCGTCGTGATCGGCCGCGACCGCGTGACGGAAGACTCGACGACCACCGAATAGGCGTCCCGGCGAGACCCTGTGTTTCGCGCATGTGAAGACTTCGGCACGCACGTGTCAATTGATGCGGGAACCCCGGTTGCGCGCAGTGCTCGCTCGTTAGCATGGCGAAGTCACACCGCACCACCAGGAGATTCGCATGACACAGGGCACCGTGAAGTGGTTCAACGCCGAGAAGGGCTTCGGCTTCATCACCGTCGCCGACGGCCAGGACGTGTTCGTCCACTACTCCAACATCGAGATGTCCGGCTTCCGCGTGCTCGAGGAAGGACAGTCGGTCGAGTTCACCGTCGGGAACGGGCAGAAGGGCCCTCAGGCGGAATCCGTTCGCGTCGTCACGGCCTGAGCGCCGCCGTCGGGGTTATCCTGCCGAAGTGAACTTCCCCCCGCGCCCGGTCGTCGCGCTGACGATCCTCACCCTGTCCGCTGGTGCCCTGTTCGGCTGCACGGCCGAACCCGAGGCGGCGCCGACCACCGCACCGTCGGCGACGGCCTCGCCGACCCCGACCGCGACACCCACCCCGACGCCGACGCCCGAGCCGACGACGGGGCTCTCGCCTCTGCGGGGAACCGAGGTCGACCTCGATGAGATCGCCGGGCCCGCGCTCGCCGCGAAGATCGACAATCACTGGGACGCGCGTCCGCAGTGGGGACTCGAGCACACCGACATCGTCTATGAAGAGCTCGTCGAAGGCGGGCTCACCCGCTACGTCGCCGTATGGTTCTCCGACATCCCGAAGGAGATCGGGCCGGTGCGGAGCATCCGCCCCATGGACCCGGAGATCGTCGGGCCGCTGAAGGGCATCATCGCCTTCTCCGGCGGCCGCGCCCCCTTCGTCAGGATGATCCGCGACACCGACCTTCACATCTCGGTGCACGGCGGCAAGGACTCCAAGTACATGTACCGGTCGAGCCAGAAGCGCGCACCGCACAACGTCGTCATCGAGGCGCGCAAGCTCGTCAAGGCCTATAAGCACATCGACCCGCCGCAGCAGCAGTTCAAGTTCGCCACCGACGGCAAGAAGCCATCGGCCGTGACGGACGGCGCCAGCGCGAAGGGCCTCGACATCTCGTTCTCGAGCACGTCGCAGCGCGCCTGGCGCTGGAGCGCGAAGTCGAAGGCGTACCTCCGCTACCAGTCGGGAAGCGCCGACAGAGACTCCAGCGGTGACCAGCTCAAGGCCAAGAACGTGCTGACCCTCAACGTCGACGTCACCTACGGCGAGGTGCCTCGCACGCACCTCGTGGGCGAGGGCACCGGCACTCTCTCGACGGGCGGCAAGACGATGAAGATCCGCTGGTCGAAGTCGAACCGCGACGCCCGCATCATGATCCGCCGCGGCAATGAGATCGTGAGCCTCGCTCCGGGCAACACGTGGGTCGAGCTCGTGCCGAACCGCGGGTCGGTGAAGGTCGTCCGATAGGGCGATCGACTCCCGGGATGCCGGTGTGACGCGCCGCGCGCAGGCGGCTTGCACTCGCCATGGTCGAGTGCCAGAATGATTTAGCACTCGAAGTTGCAGAGTGCTAAAGACATCGCCTACGTCCGGGAGGGACGACACACACATGGCAAAGATCATCGCTTTCGACGAGGAGGCCCGTCGCGGCCTCGAGCGCGGC
>CALANM010000217.1 GCA_937926065.1 uncultured Microbacterium sp. | reverse complement strand
GCACGGATTCGGTGCTGGAGCTGGATTCCCGGCGCGGCGGCGGGCGCGCGGATCAGGTGCGGAGAGGATGCCGTCGGCGGCGGGAATTAGGGTGTTCTGGTGATCGTGGAGCAGCTCAGTCTCGTCGACTTCCGCAACTATGCGGCCGCCGACGTGACGCTTCACGCCGGCACCAACGTGTTCGTCGGCCGAAACGGACAGGGCAAGACGAATCTCGCCGAGGCGATCGGCTACTTCGCGACGCTCGGCTCGCACCGGGTGTCGCAGGATGCGCCGATGGTGCGCGACGGTGCGAACGCCGCGTTCGTGCGCACGCGACTCGCGCACGGCGAGCGTCGTGTCATCCTCGAGGCGCAGCTCAACCGCACCGGATCGAACAGAGCGCGTGTCAACGGCTCGCCGGTCAAGACCGCGGAGCTTCCCCGGTATGCCCAGGTGGTGCTGTTCGCCCCGGAAGACCTGCAGATCGTGCGCGGCGATCCGTCGGCGCGGCGCCGGTTCGCCGATCAGCTGCTCATCCAGCGCGCACCGCGCATGGCCGGCGTGCTGGCCGACTACGACCGCGTGCTCAAGCAGCGCACGGCGCTGCTGAAGTCGGCACGGGCTCGTGGCATCCGGGGCGAAGAGCTCACGACTCTCGATGTGTGGGATGACAAGCTCGTGCAGCTCGGCACCCAGGTGATCCGGGCACGACTTGCGCTCGCCGCCGACCTCGCGGGCCCACTGGCGTCGGCCTACACCACGATCGCGGGCGCCGACCACCGTCCCGAGCTGGAGTGGGTGCTCACGATCGACGGCGCGACGGCGGACGACGATGACGACCGCGACCCGGTCGCGAGCGGCTCTGCCGACACCGCGGCGGACACGACGTCACTCGATGTCCGCTCGGCCGATGACGTCGAGTCGGCATTCCGCAGCGTGCTCGCCGCCAAGCGCGCGGCAGAGCTCGAGCGCGGCGTCACTCTCGTGGGCCCGCACCGCGACGATCTGCTGCTGCGGGTGCGCGGTCTTCCCGTCAAGGGATACGCCTCGCACGGAGAATCGTGGTCGGTCGCGCTCTCGCTCCGACTCGCGTCGGCGCAGCTTCTGAGGGAGCAGTCGATGCTGGGAGACCCGGTGCTGATCCTCGACGACGTGTTCGCCGAGCTCGACGCCGACCGTCGAGCCCGGCTCGCGGGAGTCGTCGCCGACTTCGAGCAGGTGATCGTCACGGCCGCCGTCGAGGGAGACGTCCCGGTCGAGCTGCGCAGCCGGACTGTGTATGTCGAAGCCGGCACCATCCGGGAGACCGTCGATGACTGACGACGACCGCATCCCGGCTTCCGACGCCGTCGAGACCCCCGAGACCCTCGCGACGTACCTCCGCCTGCGCGGCCTCGACCCGTCGCCGCGCGCCCGGCGTCGCCGCCGCCGTCGCGACGACGACGAGAACCAGCCGTTCATGCCCGGCCGTGACCCCAAGGGGATCGGCGACGCCCTCGCCGATCTCACGCGGCAGGCCGGATGGGACTCGCAGCTCGCTCGCGAAGACCTGGTGCTGCAGTGGGAGAAGGTGGCCGGGGAGGAGACCGCGCGTCATGCGTCTCCGGTCGCCCTCGCCGACGGTCTGCTCACGGTTCAGTGCGATTCGACGGCCTGGGCGAAGAACCTGCAGCTCATGCGCGGAGCCATCGTCACCGAGATCGCCCGGCGGTTCCCCGAGGCGAAGGTCGAGAACGTCCGTTTCATCGGTCCGGACGTCCCCTCGTGGAAATGGGGCCCCAGAGCCGTTCCAGGGCGCGGTCCTCGCGATACCTACGGGTGAACCACGTCCTGCGACCTCCGGACGCCTTTTCGCGCGCCACAGGGCCGTTCAGTGGCCTTTTGAGGGTCGCACACAGGTAGGATGGATACAGCCTGGAATCCAACCTGGAGTGTTCGAAAACCTATGACGTCCGAAAGCCCCGACAGCGTTCCCGAGGAACCCCAGTCGCCCCAGTCCGCGAAGGTTCCCAACGAGTACGGGGCAGATGCCATCCAGGTGCTCGAGGGCCTCGAAGCCGTGCGCAAGCGCCCCGGCATGTACATCGGCTCCACGGGTGAGCGCGGTCTGCACCACCTGGTCTACGAGATCGTCGACAACGCAGTCGACGAGGCGCTGGCCGGCTACTGCGACACGATCCACGTCACGATCCTCGACGACGGCGGCATCCGCGTCTTCGACAACGGCCGCGGCATCCCCGTCGATCCGCACGCGTCCGACCCGACCAAGTCGACGGTCGAGGTCGTGCTCACCGTGCTGCACGCCGGCGGAAAGTTCGGCGGTGGCGGATACGCGGTGTCCGGTGGTCTGCACGGCGTGGGCTCGTCGGTCGTGAACGCGCTGTCGACGCGCTTCGAGGTCGAGATCAGTCGCCAGGGGCACGTGTGGCGTCAGAGCTTCTCGCACGGCGGCAAGCCCGAGGGTCCGCTCGTCCAGGGCGAGGCCAGCGACGAGACCGGCACGATCGTCACGTTCTGGCCCGACCCCGAGATCTTCGAGACGGTCCATTTCGACTACGACACGCTGCGCACCCGCTTCCAGCAGACGGCGTTCCTCAACAAGGGCCTGCGGATCACGCTGAGCGACGAGCGCCCCGACTCGGCCTACGTCGTCGACGGTGAGGACGGCACGTCGGTCACCAAGCAGCCTCACGACGACTTCCATTACGAGCGCGGTCTGGTCGACTACGTCGAGTACCTCAACAAGGTGCGCAAGGCCGAGGTCGTCAACGACGAGATCATCGAGATCGAGTCGGAAGACACCGTCCGCCACATCTCGCTCGAGCTCGCGATGCAGTGGACCACGAGCTACACGGAGAACGTCTTCACCTTCGCGAACACGATCAACACGCACGAGGGCGGAACACACGAAGAGGGATTCCGCGCCGCGCTGACCACGAAGATCAACAGCTACGCGCGTGACAAGAACCTGCTCAAGGAGAAGGACGACAACCTGACCGGCGATGACATCCGCGAGGGTCTCACCGCCGTCATCTCCGTCAAGCTGTCGGAGCCGCAGTTCGAGGGCCAGACCAAGACGAAGCTCGGCAACACCGAGGCCAAGGCGTTCGTGCAGAAGATCGTGGGCGACCAGCTCACCGACTGGCTCGACCGCAACCCGGCACAGGCCAAGCGCATCATCACGAAGGCGATCGACGCGGCGACTGCGCGCCTGGCCGCCCGCAAGGCGCGTGAGACCGCACGCCGCAAGAGCGTGTTCGAGTCGGCGTCGATGCCCGACAAGCTCAAGGACTGCACGAGCAAAGACCCCTCGATCAGCGAGATCTTCCTCGTCGAGGGCGACTCGGCCGGCGGCTCGGCCGTGCGCGGCCGCGACCCCGAGACCCAGGCGATCCTCTCCCTCCGCGGAAAGGTGCTCAACGTCGAGAAGGCGCGGCTCGACCGCGCGCTCGGCAACAACGAGATCCAGGCGATCATCTCGGCGTTCGGCACGGGCATCGGCGAGGACTTCGACGTCGAGAAGGCGCGCTATCACAAGATCGTGCTGATGGCGGATGCCGACGTCGACGGCCAGCACATCACGACGCTGCTGCTGACGCTGCTGTTCCGCTACATGCGCGGGCTCATCGAGGCCGGCTACGTCTACCTCGCGATGCCGCCGCTGTACCGCCTGAAGTGGTCCAACGCCGAGCACGAGTACGTGTTCAGCGACCGGGAGCGCGACGCGCTGCTGGCGGACGGTCTGGCCAACGGCAAGCGGATGCCGAAGGAGTCCGGCATCCAGCGCTACAAGGGTCTCGGTGAGATGAACCCGAAGGAGCTGTGGGAGACCACGATGGACCACAACACGCGCACGCTGCGTCAGGTGACCATCGACGATGCCGCGGCCGCCGACGAGATCTTCTCGGTGCTCATGGGTGAGGACGTCGACGCGCGTCGTACGTTCATCCAGCGCAACGCCAAGGACGTCCGCTTCCTGGACATCTGACACAGACGCGCGAAGACGAGAGAACAATGACTGACGAAGAACGTCCCGACCCGAACGCCGGACACAACCACGGCAACATCGACCAGGTCGACCTCCAGGTCGAGATGCAGCGGAGCTACCTCGACTACGCGATGAGCGTCATCGTCGGGCGCGCGCTGCCCGACGTGCGCGATGGTCTGAAGCCCGTGCACCGCCGTGTGATCTACGGCATGTACGACGGCGGGTACCGTCCCGACAAGAGCTTCAACAAATGCGCCCGCGTCGTCGGCGAGGTGATGGGTCAGTACCACCCGCACGGCGACAGCGCGATCTACGACGCTCTCGTGCGTCTCGTGCAGCCGTGGTCGCTGCGCTACCCGCTGGCCGATGGCCAGGGCAACTTCGGGTCACCGGGAAACCAGGGCGCCGCCGCTCCTCGATACACCGAGACCAAGATGGCCCAGCTGGCCATGGAGATGGTCCGGGACATCGACGAGGAGACCGTCGACTTCGAGGCGAACTACGACGGCAAGACGCAGGAGCCGACGGTGCTGCCGTCGCGTTTCCCGAACCTGCTGGTGAACGGCTCGGTCGGCATCGCGGTCGGCATGGCGACCAACATCCCGCCGCACAACCTGCGCGAGGTCGCCGAGGGTGCGCTGTGGGCGCTGGAGAACCCTGAGGCGCCGCGCGAGGAGCTGCTCGAGGCGCTCATGTCGCGCGTCCACGGTCCGGACTTCCCGACCGGCGCGCAGATCCTCGGCACCAAGGGCATCCGCGAGGCGTATCGCACCGGCCGAGGCTCGATCACGATGCGCGCGGTGGTCGAGGTGGAGGAGATCCACGGCCGCACGTGCCTTGTGATCACCGAGCTGCCGTACCAGGTGAACCCCGACAATGTGGCGCTGAAGATCCGCGACCTCGCCCGCGACGGCAAGATCACGGGCATCGCCGACATCCGCGACGAGACCAGCGACCGCACCGGCCAGCGTCTCGTGGTCGTGCTCAAGCGCGACGCGGTCGCGAAGGTCGTGCTGAACAACCTGTACAAGCACACGCAGCTGCAGGAGAACTTCGGCGCGAACATGCTCGCGATCGTCGACGGCGTGCCCCGCACCCTCGCGCTCGACGGCTTCATCACGTACTGGATCGAGCACCAGGTCGAGGTCATCGTCCGCCGCACGGCGTTCCGTCTGCGCAAGGCCGAAGAGCGGATGCACATCCTGCGTGGTTACCTCAAGGCGCTCGACGCGCTCGACGAGGTCATCGCGCTCATCCGCCGCTCGCCCACCGTCGAGGAGGCCCGCGAAGGGCTGAAGGCGCTGCTCGAGATCGACGATGGCCAGGCCGACGCGATCCTGTCGATGCAGCTGCGTCGGCTGGCGGCGCTCGAGCGTCAGAAGATCATCGACGAAGCGGCGGAGCTCGAGCTGCAGATCGCCGACTACAACGACATCCTCTCCAGCCCGCAGCGCCAGCGCGAGATCATCCGCGACGAGCTCACCGGCATCGTGGAGCGCTTCGGCGACGAGCGTCGCACGCACATCCTGCACGGATTCGACGGTGACATGTCGATGGAAGACCTGATCCCCGAGGAGGAGATGGTCATCACCGTCACGCGCGACGGGTACATCAAGCGCACGCGCAGCGACAACTACCGCTCGCAGCACCGCGGCGGCAAGGGCGTCAAGGGCGCGCAGCTGCGGTCGGACGACGTCGTCGAGCACTTCTTCGTCACGACCACGCACCACTGGCTGCTGTTCTTCACGACGAAGGGCCGCGTGTACCGGGCGAAGGCGTACGAGGTGCCGGAAGCCGGCCGGGATGCCAAGGGCCAGCACGTCGCGAACCTGCTCGCGCTGCAGCCGGGTGAGGAGATCGCGCAGATCCTCGACATCCGCGACTACTCGGTCGCCAAGTACCTCGTGCTCGCGACCCGCGACGGCAAGATCAAGAAGACGTCGCTCGCCGACTACGACACCAACCGCCAGGGCGGCATCATCGCGATCCGTCTCCGCGGTCAGGACGAGGAGGACGGCGACGAACTGGTCAGCGCCCTGCTCGTCGATGAGTCCGACGACATCCTGCTGATCTCTCGCCAGGGCATGTCGCTGCGGTTCACCGCCGACGACGAGTCGCTGCGTCCGATGGGCCGCTCCACTGAAGGCGTCAAGGCGATGACGTTCCGTGAGGGCGACAGCCTGCTGTCGGCGTCGGTCGCCGGAACCGACGGATTCGTGTTCGTGGTGACCGAGGGCGGCTATGCCAAGCGGACATCGATCGACCAGTACCGCGTGCAGGGCCGAGGCGGCCTCGGCATCAAGGTCGCGAAGCTGAGCGACGACCGGGGCGACCTCGCAGGCGGTCTGATCGTCAGCGAGGACGACGAGGTCTTGGTGGTTCTTGCCAGCGGCAAGGTGGTACGCTCTGCCGTGGCCGAGGTCCCGGCGAAGGGACGCGACACCATGGGCGTCCGATTCGCCCGCCCCGACGACGACGATCGCATCCTTGCGATTGCGCGCAACGGTGAGCGTGGCTTGGCCGAGACCCCCGCAGACGAAGCCGCCGACGCGGATGCCGAGACCCCGGCATCCGACAGCGCCGCCCCCCAGACCACCGAGGAAACCGAAGCATGAGCACAGTAGCCGACAAGCTGGCGAAGAAGTCGTCCAGCAAGACGAGCGCGAAGCAGGTGCGCCTGCGTCTGGTGTACGTCGACTTCTGGTCGGCGGTGAAGCTGTCGTTCCTGGCGGCGGTCGCCCTCGCGATCGTCACGCTGGTGTCGGTCTTCCTCATCTTCCTCGTGCTGCAGTCGACAAGCCTGCTGTCGCAGCTCGACGAGCTGCTGCGTGCGTTCACCGACGGTTCGTTCGTTCTCACGGAGGTCGTCAACCTGCCGCAGGTGATGGCTTTCGCCGCGATCGTGGCGATCCTGAACCTCATCGTGATCACGGTGCTCGGCGCGGTCGTCGCCGGCATCTACAACCTGATGGTGAAGGTGACGGGCGGCCTGCTCGTCGGCTTCACCTCCAACTGACGCCGATTTCGGATTAGCGCGCAGTTCAGGTAAAGTCTTGGAGGTTGACGGCGTCGGCGCCGGTCTCCAGACGGGGCTATAGCTCAGGCGGTTAGAGCGCTTCACTGATAATGAAGAGGTCCCAGGTTCAAGTCCTGGTAGCCCCACCACAACACCTTCCCGCAAGGGGCCTTAGCTCAGTTGGTAGAGCGCCTGCTTTGCAAGCAGGATGTCAGGAGTTCGAATCTCCTAGGCTCCAC
>CALANM010000216.1 GCA_937926065.1 uncultured Microbacterium sp. | reverse complement strand
AGGTGACCGCGACGCGACGAGGCGGCGGCCGCGCCTGCACCCGCGGCCAGGATCAGCAGGACCAAGAGGGCCGTCCCGAGTCCGGCTGCCTCCCTCGCCATGGACAGTCCGACCGCGACGACGCCCGTGAACAGGGCTGATGCCTCGAACGCACGCGCCGCCCAGACGGTCGACGGCCGGGGGATGCCGCGCCGAGCGAGGGCGTCGCTCCCGATGGGAACGGCCGACAGTGCGAGCGCCACGACGGCGGCGATGACCGGCAGGGTCACGGGCGATGCGCTCACGTCGAGGAGCTGGGCGCCGAGGCAGATCACGACGACAGAGAGCGACGGAACGAGTGCGGCCGCACACACAGCCCTCAGCGCCGAGCCCAGACCGTCGCGCGTCGTCGCGGTGAGGGTGAGGGCCAAGAGGAAGATGAGGGCGGTCGAGAGCGCCGTCCAGCCACTGCGCTCGAGCGCGACCTGCACGATGCCGAGAGCGAAGGGCAGGGCGGTGACGGCGAGGATCGCCCACCAGGTGCGCGCAGAGACGCGTCGCACGTAAGTGGCCGTCATGGCGACGCCCGCGGCGACCGCAGTCGTGAGGCTCACGACGCCGATGTCGCCGATACCGGTGAGCGAGAGCGCCGCCGCCAGCCCGACGAGCGCGTACGAGTACGCGGCCCCGATGTGCATCCACCGCCGATCGCGTCGCCAGGCCGCCGCAAGGAGGGCGACGGCAGCGACGACGAAGGGCGACGCTGCGGCTGCGAGCGACGTCGTGGCCCAGGAGAACCACGCCGCGAGGGCGACGGCGAGGTGGGCGCTGATGAGCAGCGGGCCCCGCGCCATCGAGAGCCCGCGTGCGAGTCTCGTCGACAGCAGGGCCCCAGCCGTCGCGAGACCGACTCCGAGCGCCGTGCTCAGCCAGGGGATCCCGTGCGGCAGGGCGACGGTCGCGATCGACGCGACGATCGCAACCCATGCGGCCAGGACCATCGCCCAGATCGACGCACCGCGTCGGTGGGAGACCGCCGCGTGCAGCGCGAACAGCGCACTGCCGATCCAGAGCGCCGCCGCCGCCCCGACGAAGGACTCGACGCCGAGCGACACCTGCTGAGGTGCGCGGGCGACCGCCAGCAGAGTGCCGAAGGCCGCGAGAGCCAGCACCGGGAGCGCGCAGACCGCCACCACGATCAGGGAGCCGGCGAGGGCCCACTCCATGTGAGCTCGGGCCGCGCGGCGGATCGCCAGGGTCACGAAGAGCAGCCCGATGACGGGACCCGATACGAACCCGACCGGATACCAGCCCTCACCGCCGTTCAGCGTTGCCACGAGTGCCTGTGCGACCGCGCCTCCTGCCGCCGACATCGCGCCGCCCGTGGCGAACGACCAGAGCGCTGCTGCGGCGCGCCGCGACGACAGGTGCGAGATCAGGGCGATGGCGCTGAAGACGCCTGACGCGGTCCAGAGGAGCGTCGCGGCGGCGCCGGTCTGGAGCGCGGCGACGTGGAGCACCGCCGCCGCTGCGGCGAAGAGCTGGAGGAGCGTGAGCACGACGGTCTCGGGGCCGTAGGCGACGCCTGTGACGGCGGAGCGACGTTGCAGCACGGCGATCATCGCCATCGCGCAGGCCATCGTCGTGAGCCAGCCGGTGATCGGCGCAATGCCTTGCGGCGGGGGTGCCGCTGCGCCCAGCATCGCGGGAACCACCGCGAGAGCGACCGTCGCCGCGCCCACCCAGGCGCGGATCCGCCAGCGGACGGAGAGGAGACCGGCAAGCATGCCGGCGCCCAGGGTCCCGATGCCCGCGAGGAACCATGGGCTCGTGCCGGCGGGGGTGAACCCGGCCAGCGCGTACACGTCCAGACCGAGGAAGACGATCGCGAGGGCGCTCGCGGTCTCAGCCGAGGAGCGCAGCCCGCGCACCGAGAGCGCCCGGGCGGTGATGACGAAGACCGCAGTGGCCGCAAGGGTCGCGACCGATCGGACCCCGTCGTCGCTCAGGTCGGGATTGAAGAACGTGAAGACGATGGCCGCGACGGCGAACAGCCCGGCGCCTGCGGCGGCAAGCACTGACTGCAGAGTCGTGTCTCGCCGCGGCGCGGGCCCGGTCGACGCGCTTCCGAGCGGGCGCCTCGACGGGGCAGGAGCAGCCGGACCCATGGAGCCTGTTCCCGCGATGGTCGTCCGAACACCGGCATGCGGCATCCGGGGGACCTCTCTGCGCACCGCTTCGCGTGCCTCCATCGCCGACGCGGCCTGTTGTGACAGCTCCCACAGGGCGTGCGCAGCAGGCGAGGACAGGTCTGCTCCGCAGAACCGGCAGAGGGACGCGCCGAGCGGCCCGCGGCCGCATACCGGGCACGTGTGTGGATCGCGAAGGCGCGTGAGCGCCGCAACGTGCCAGGGAGGGGCGGCGCTGCTCATCCGTCTGTCTCCGCCTCGTCAGGCACCCACTGGAGGATGTCGCCGGGCTGGCATTCGAGCACACGGCAGATGGCGTCGAGCGTCGTGAAGCGCACGGCCTTGGCCCGCCCGTTCTTCAGCACCGAGACGTTGGCGGGCGTGATGTCGATCGCAGCGGCGAAGTCGGTCACCGACATCTTCTTCTTCGCAAGCTCGACGTCGAGATTGATGATGATCGCCATCACACCACCTCAGAGAGGTCGTGCTGGAGTTCGAGAGCCTTTCGAAGCAGCTGTCGCAGCACGCCGACCAGCAGCGCGAGGGCGGCACCCACCACGACGCCGAAGCAGCCGAGGAGCATGACGGAGGGGTTGGCCGCGTTCCCCGCCGCCAGCAGCACGAGAGCGAGGACGATGAGCAGGTCGGCGACCACGATGGCCCCGATGATGACCGTGATGTAGCCGAGTGCGCGCGCGCTGAACGGACCATCGGCGCGGATGAATCCCAGCATCCGCCACAGGCACACCATCACAGCCTGAACGCACAGGATGAACGCCGCGGAGATGACGATCCCCGGGACGCGCAGCCACGCCAGTTCGGGCACACGCTGGGCCCATTCGGTGGCCGTAGCGGGGATCGCGAACAGCTGGGCGATCAGCAGCAGGAGCAGGGTGATCGCGAGCAGGCCGCGCAGCAGGGCGGTGGAGACGGCGTTCATACGGGCGAACCTATCGATAAACGGTAAGCAATTATCGATATTCAAGACATGACGCGGCCCCGTCCGCAAGAAGCCGGAGCGCCTTCCAGCACATTCCCAGTCACGCAGGGCGGAATCAGCGGCGGTGTGCCGACTGGATGCGGGTCGTGAGCTGGTGTGCGTGGGCGAGGAGCGTACGGCCGAGCCCCGCGAGCCGCTCCGCCCCGAAGCGGAACTCGACGCCGGTGAGGCTCAGTGCCCACTCCGGTCGTCCGGCGTGGTCGAACACGGCGGCGCCGAGTCCCCAGGAGCCCTCGACGATCAGACCCGGGTTCACGCTGTAGCCACGGTCACGGGTCTCTGCCACACGGGCCCGCAGGGCGCCCGCATCGTGGGCGGGGCCCCACCGCTCGGGCAGCTCGGGATGCCGCTCGAGATACGCATCGACTTCGGCATCTGGGTCGAAAGCGAGGATCGCCATGCCGGCGGAGGCCACTCCGAGGGGGAAGCGCACGCCCTCGCTGAGCACGAACGAGCGGATGGGGAAGGAGCCCTCCTCGCGGAGCAGGCAGACCGTCTCGTCGCCTCGGCGCACGGAGAGGAATGCGCTCTCCTCTGTCTTCACCGCGAGCGAGCGCACGATGTCGCGCGCCAGGTGGGTGACGTCGTAGCGGTTCGCAGCCGCTGAGCCCATGAGGTAGAGCTCGGGGCCGGGGAACCAGCGGGAGGTGCGCGGATCCTGATCGACGAGTCCTTCCGCGCGCAGTGCCGTCAGCAGGCGGTGCGCCGTCGAGCGGGACAGGCCCGCGGCGCGAGCGAGCTCCTGCACTCCGCGCCCGTCAGCGCCGCCCGCACTGACGAGACGAAGCAGCGACGCGGCACGGGAGATCGCCTGAGCGCCGGGGACGACGTTGGCTCGCTGTTCCACGATGTGGACACTAGGGCCCCACGGTTCCACATGGCAAGCGTCGGCTTGCCGTCGCGGGCGTCGACTCGCACGCTAGGAGCAGCGGACACGAAGGAGTGCGCATGATCGACAAGACGTGGCGATCGCCCGCCGAAGCCGTCGCCGACATCGCCGACGGGGCGTCTCTCGCGGTGGGAGGCTTCGGGCTGTCGGGCAACCCCATGAAGCTGATCGAGGCCCTGCACGCTCAGGGCACGACCGGTCTCCGGATCGTCAGCAACAACTGCGGCGTCGATGACTGGGGCCTGGGCATCCTGCTCGCCGACCGGCGCATCGCGAAGATGACCTCGTCGTACGTGGGCGAGAACAAGGAGTTCGAGCGCCAGTTCCTGTCCGGCGAGCTCGAACTCGAACTGACGCCGCAGGGCACCCTCGCCGAGAAGCTTCGTGCCGGAGGGTCGGGGATCGCCGCCTTCTACACGCAGACCGGCGTGGGCACGCAGGTGGCCGAAGGCGGGCTGCCGCGCAGGTACGACGGCAGCGGCGGCATCGCAGTCGCCTCGCCCGCCAAGGACGTCCGCGTCTTCGACGTCGACGGCGAGCCCCGGGAGTTCGTGCTCGAAGAAGCGATCGTCACCGATTACGCCCTCGTGCACGCGGCCGTCGGCGACGCGCACGGCAATCTCGTGTTCAACAAGGCCGCGCGCAACTTCAACCCGCTCGCGGCGATGGCGGGCCGTGTGTGCATCGCGCAGGTCGAGCGACTCGTGCCGGCGGGTGAGATCGACCCCGACTCGGTGCACCTTCCGGGCGTGTTCGTGCACCGCATCGTGGAGATCGGCTCCGACATCGAGAAGCGCATCGAGCGGCGTACGGTCGCCGAACGACCCGAAGGAGCATGACATGGCCTTGACGCGCAGCGAGATGGCGGCCCGCGCCGCCCGAGAGCTGACAGACGGCTCGTACGTGAATCTGGGCATCGGACTGCCGACGCTGGTCCCGAACTTCGTCCCCGAGGGCACGACGGTGGTTCTGCAGTCCGAGAACGGCATCCTTGGCGTAGGGCCGTATCCGGCTGCGGATGCCGTCGACCCCGACCTGATCAATGCCGGCAAAGAGACTGTGACGGTGCTTCCCGGGGCCGCCTTCTTCGACTCGGCGCTCAGCTTCGGGATGATCCGCGGCGGCAAGATCGACGCGGCGATCCTGGGCGCGATGCAGGTGTCGCGCGAGGGGGATCTCGCCAATTGGATGATCCCCGGCAAGATGGTCAAGGGGCCGGGCGGTGCGATGGACCTCGTCCACGGCGCCGGGCGCGTGATCGTGCTGATGGAGCACGTCGCACGCGACGGCTCCGCCAAGATCGTGGAGACATGCTCGCTGCCGCTGACCGGTCGGCGGGTGGTCGACCGGATCATCACAGACCTCGCCGTCATCGATGTCACCGACCACGGGCTGGTGCTGGTGGAGACCGCACCCGGGGTGAGCGTCGACGAGGTGATCGAGGCGACGGAGCCACCGCTCACCATCGCGCTCCACGGATCGACCACGGAACAGGAGATCGCATCATGAATGCACAGGACATCGTCATCGTTGCGGCCGCGCGCACGCCGCAGGGACGCCTGAAGGGTCAGCTCGCGAGCTTCAGCGCTCCGCAGCTCGGCGGTCTCGCCATCGCCGGTGCTCTGGCGCAGGGCGGTATTCCCGTCGATGCGGTCGATGCCGTCATCATGGGTCAGGTGCTTCCCGCCGGCTCGGGACAGAACCCGGCGCGTCAGGCGTCGCTGGCCGCCGGCCTCGGATGGGACGTGCCGGCCTCATCGGTGAACAAGGTGTGCCTCTCAGGCCTGACGGCGGTCATCGACGCCAAGCGGATGATCGCCGCGGGAGACGCGACGGTCGTGGTCGCCGGGGGCATGGAGTCGATGACGAGGGCGCCGCACCTTCTGATGGGCTCTCGCGAAGGCTGGGCGTACGGGGCGGTCGAAGTGCTCGACCACATGGCGTACGACGGTCTCACCGACGCCTACGACCGCGAGAGCATGGGCGCGTCGACGGAACGGCTCAACGGCCGCTTCGAGGTGACGCGGGAACAGCAGGACGCCGTCGCGGCGCGCTCGCATCAGCGTGCGGCTGCCGCGCAGGAAGCCGGCGTCTTCGATTCCGAGATCGTGCCGGTCGAGGTGCCGCAGCGCCGCGGCGACCCGCGCACCGTGACGACCGACGAGGGCATTCGCCCCGAGACGACCGTCGACACGCTGGCAGGGCTGCGCCCCGCGTTCCGGGAAGGCGGATCGATCACCGCGGGCAACTCGTCGCAGATCTCCGACGGCGCCGCCGCGGTCGTCGTCACGACCCGCGCGCACGCCGACGAGAGCGGATGGTCGGTCATGGCGGTCGTCGGTGCGGCGGGTCAGGTCGCCGGACCCGACAACTCGCTGCACGCCCAGCCTGCCCGGGCCATCGAGCAGGCGCTCTCGCGCCAGGGCATCGCTGCATCCGCTCTCGACCTCGTCGAGATCAACGAGGCGTTCGGGGCTGTCGTGGCGCGCTCCCAGGCCGACCTCGGTCTCTCGGACGACGTCGTCAACATCCACGGCGGCGGCATCGCGATCGGGCATCCCATCGGCGCCTCCGGATGCCGCCTCGTCGTTCACGCCGTGCATGAGCTCGTGCGACGGGGGAGCGGGACGGCCGCCGTGGGACTGTGCGGAGGCGGCGGTCAGGGAGAAGCGCTTATCCTTACTCGTTGACCCCCTCGAGAAGGAGCCCTCAGATGTGTTCTCCCATCGCGTGCGAGACCTGCGGCAAGACCACCTGGACCGGCTGCGGCCTGCATGTCGACCAGGCGCTGGCGGGCGTCCCCGCCGACGCGCGCTGCACCTGCGCCCCCGCGGCGTGAGGCGTCAGCGCGAGACGCGCTGACGCAGCAGCTTCTGCTCCCGTCCGGCCACCGGCGAGTCGGCGGCGATGAGCTTGCCCTGAGTGGCGCGACGGGTGTCGACGATGGCGCCGATCGCGAGTGCGAGCGTGATGCCCCAGTTGAGCCAGGCGAGCGCCGCCCGCCAGCTGAAGGGCGCGTCCTCGCGTGCGGAGCGCAGGAGCGTCAGGCCGCTCGTGAAGACCGTGAGGATGCCCGTGCCGAAGACGTACTTGCGCATACCTCAACGCTATCGCCCGACGCAAGGACCCGAAGGCCCTTGACAGGGCGTTGTTAGCCTGGTGATCCCCCCAGTGAGAGGAGATCCGTGTCTGCTGCCGCCGATTTCGTGGTCATCGCCAACCGTCTTCCCGTCGACCGCGGTGACGATGAGAACGAGCCCTGGCGGCGCTCCCCGGGGGGACTGGTCACGGCACTCGAGCCCGTCGTGCAGCGCACCGGCGGGGCGTGGGTCGGCTGGCCCGGTCAGCCGGATCTCGACATCGAGCCGTTCGAGTTCGACGGCATCCGGCTCGTGCCTGTCGCGCTGACAGCCGACGAGGTCGCGAAGTACTACGAGGGGTTCTCGAACGACACGATCTGGCCGCTCTACCACGACGTCATCGCGGCACCGACGTACCACCGCGCCTGGTGGGATGCGTACGTGCGTGTGAACCGGCGCTTCGCGGAGGCGGCCGCCGACGTGGCCGCCGAGGGCGCGACGGTGTGGGTGCACGACTACCAGCTGCAGCTGGTGCCCCGACTGCTGCGTGAGCAGCGTCCCGACCTCACGATCGGCTACTTCCACCACATTCCGTTCCCCGCATACGGGATCTTCTCGCAGCTGCCTTGGCGCTCCCAGGTGCTCGAAGGACTCCTGGGCGCCGATGTCATCGGCTTCCAGCGCGTGGCGGACGCAGCCAACTTCACGAACGCCGTCCGCCGCCGGTTCGGCTTCGAGTCGCGCGCGGGCGCGATCCGGATCCCGCAGCCGGACGGCGGTCAGCGCATCGCGCTCGCGCGGGCCTACCCGATCTCGATCGACACCGCGACGTACGAGGAGCTCGCCCGCCGGCCCGACATCCGCGCCCGCGCCACGGAGATCCGAGAGGAGCTGGGCAATCCGCGCTCCGTGCTGCTCGGCGTCGACCGCCTGGACTACACGAAGGGCATCCGCCACCGGCTGAAGGCGGTCGGCGAGCTGTTCGACGATGGGCGCTTCAAGATCGGCGACGCGACCCTCGTCCAGGTCGCGAGTCCGAGCCGCGAGCGCGTGGCCGCGTATATGCAGCTGCGGGACGAGATCGAGCTCGCGGTCGGCCGCATCAACGGCGACCATGACACCGTCGGCCTCACCGCCATCCGCTATCTGCACCACGCGTACCCGCGGGAGGAGATGGTGGCCCTCTATCTCGCGGCGGACGTCATGCTCGTCACGGCGCTGCGCGACGGCATGAACCTCGTCGCGAAGGAGTACGTGGCGAGCCGCGTCGACGGCGATGGCGTGCTGCTGCTGAGCGAGTTCGCCGGAGCCTCCGACGAGCTGACGCAGGCCGTGACGATCAACCCGCACGACATACAGGGCCTGAAGGACGCGATCATGACCGCCGTAGAGATGCCCGAGCAGGAGCGCCGACGCCGCATGCGCGCGCTTCGCCGACGAGTGCGCGACAACGACGTCGAGGCGTGGTCACGGCGCTTCCTCGGCGACCTGGCCGCCGCGCGGGAGGGGAGCGCGTGACGCTTCCCGAGCCTCTCGCGCGCCTGGCGGCGACGCCGAGGCTGCTCGTGGCGCTCGATTTCGACGGAACGCTCGCCCCTCTCGTAGACGAGCCGATGTCGGCGCGCATGACCCCGGATGCCGCCGCCGCCGTGGCCGCGCTGCAGAGCGCACCTGACACGACTGTCGCCTTCGTCTCCGGCCGCTCGATCGATGATCTCCGGGTGATCGCTCAGCACGACGATGCGTCGTCGATCGTGCTCGCCGGCTCGCATGGCGCCCAGTGGTGGCATCCGCCGGGCGCTCGACGCCTGGACGACGCCGCGGAGACGGCGTCGGATGCTGAGGTCGACGCGCTGCGAGACGGGCTTCGCAGCGCAGCCGAAGCAGCGGTGGCCGGTCTGGACGGAGTGTGGATCGAGCCGAAGGCGTTCGGCTTCGGGGTCCACACTCGCCTCGCATCACCCGCCGACGCCGATGAGGCTCACGCGCGCGTCGCCGCGCTCATGGCAGACAGGGCGCCAGGCTGGCGGCGGCGCACGGGTCATTCCGTCTCCGAGTACGCCTACCGGACCGAGGGCAAGGACTCAGCCGTCGCCGCGTTGCGCGAGCTGACGGGCGCGACCGGCGTCGTGTTCGCCGGCGACGACGTCACCGACGAGGACGCCCTCCGGAGCCTCGGCCCGGACGACGTCGGCATCCGGGTCGGCGAAGGAGAGACGGCGGCACGGCTCCGAGTGGCCGACACGGGGGAGCTCGCGCGTCTTCTGACGACGCTTGCGCGACAGCGCATCGCGTCACGGCAATAGACTTCGAGAATGCCCTCGTCTGATAACACCATCGACATCAAACCCCGCAGTCGCGTCGTCACGGACGGCATCGAAGCCACAACCGCCCGCGGCATGCTCCGTGCCGTCGGAATGGGAGACGCCGACTGGGACAAGCCCCAGATCGGCATCGCCTCCAGCTGGAACGAGATCACTCCCTGCAACCTGAGCCTCGACCGGCTTGCGCAGGGCGCCAAGGAAGGCGTCCACGCCGGCGGCGGCTACCCGCTGCAGTTCGGCACCGTGTCGGTGTCCGACGGCATCTCGATGGGCCACGAGGGCATGCACTTCTCGCTCGTCTCGCGCGAGGTCATCGCCGACTCAGTGGAGACGGTCGTCATGGCCGAGCGTCTCGACGGCACGGTGCTGCTGGCCGGCTGCGACAAGTCGATCCCGGGCATGCTCATGGCATCCGCGCGGCTCGACCTCTCGAGCGTCTTCCTCTACGCCGGATCCATCGCGCCCGGCTGGGTGAAGCTCTCCGACGGCACCGAGAAGGACGTCACCATCATCGACTCGTTCGAGGCGGTGGGCGCCTGCCTCGCCGGCAAGATGAGCGAGGAGGACCTCAAGCGCGTCGAGTGTGCGATCGCCCCGGGCGAGGGCGCATGCGGCGGGATGTACACCGCCAACACGATGGCCTCGGTCGCCGAAGCCCTCGGTCTCAGCCTCCCGGGCTCGGCCGCCCCGCCCGCCGCCGACCGTCGCCGCGACTACTTCGCCCATCGGTCGGGGGAGGCCGTGGTCAACCTGCTCCGTCAGGGAATCACGACGCGCGACATCCTCACCAAGGAGGCGTTCGAGAACGCGATCGCGCTGGCGATGGCGCTGGGCGGCTCGACCAACGTCGTGCTCCACCTTCTGGCGATCGCGCGCGAGGCCGAGATCGAGCTGAGCCTTCACGACTTCAACCGCATCGGCGACAAGGTCCCGCACGTCGCCGACATGAAGCCGTTCGGCAAGTACGTCATGAACGACGTCGACCGCCACGGCGGCATCCCGGTCATCATGAAGGCGATGCTCGATGAGGGTCTGCTCCACGGCGACGCGCTCACGGTGACGGGCAAGACGCTCGCCGAGAACCTGGCCGAGCTCGACCCGCAGCCGATCGACGGCACCGTCATCCACACGTTCGACAACCCCATCCACGCCACCGGCGGCCTCACCATCCTGCACGGCTCGCTGGCGCCTGAAGGCGCTGTCGTCAAGACGGCGGGCTTCGACGCCGCGGTGTTCGAGGGTCCTGCCCGGGTCTTCGAGCGCGAGCGCGGGGCTCTCGATGCGCTGGCGGCCGGCGAGATCGAGCCGGGCAGCGTCCTCGTCATCCGGTACGAGGGTCCCAAGGGCGGACCCGGCATGCGCGAGATGCTCGCGATCACCGCCGCCATCAAGGGCGCTGGCCTCGGAAAAGATGTACTACTCTTGACGGACGGCAGATTCTCAGGCGGCACAACCGGCCTGTGCATCGGCCACATAGCACCCGAAGCGGTGGACGCTGGTCCCATCGCCTTCGTGCGCGATGGTGATCTGATACGGGTCGATATCGCGGCTCGCACTCTCGACCTACTCGTCGACGAGGCTGAGCTGAGCTCCCGCCGGGACGGCTGGGAGCCCCTTCCCCCGCGCTATACCCGAGGCGTTCTGGCCAAGTACTCGAAGCTCGTGCGCTCCGCCGCGGAGGGCGCGACGACGGGCTGAGGCCCTGCTGACTTCGTCGTCATCCATCACCACTGAGGTTCACTCATGTCATCCGACACCGCTGCCGCCATTCCCCGGCCGCCTGCCCGTGGAGCCTCCGCCCCCCTCATGACGGGGGCCGAGGCCGTCGTCCGTTCGCTTGAGCTGCTCGGGGTCACCGACGTGTTCGGTCTCCCCGGCGGCGCGATCCTGCCTGTCTACGACCCGCTCATGGACGCGTCGTCGCTGCGTCACATCCTCGTGCGCCATGAACAGGGAGCCGGCCACGCCGCGGAGGGCTACGCCGCGGCTTCCGGCAAGGTGGGCGTCGCGATCGCGACGAGCGGCCCCGGTGCCACCAACCTGGTCACCGCCATCGCCGACGCCTACATGGACTCCGTCCCGATCGTGTGCATCACGGGCCAGGTCTTCTCCAATCTGATGGGCACCGACGCGTTCCAGGAGGCCGACATCGTCGGCATCACGATGCCGATCACGAAGCACTCCTTCCTCGTGAAGGAGGCGGCGGACATCCCGGCGGCGATCGCCGCCGCGTACGAGATCGCCGGCACCGGACGTCCTGGCCCCGTGCTGGTCGACATCACGAAGGACGCGCAGCAGGCCGAGGCGCCTTTCGTATGGCCGCCGAAGATCGACCTGCCCGGCTACCGTCCCGTGACGAAGGCGCACGGCAAGCAGATCCAGGCCGCCGCGCAGCTGCTGGCCGAGTCGCGCAAGCCCGTGCTGTACGTCGGCGGCGGCGTGATCCGCGCGAAGGCGGCTGAGGAGCTTCGCGTCATGGCCGAGGCCACGGGCGCGCCGGTCGTGACGACCCTCATGGCGCGCGGCGCGTTCCCCGACTCGCACCCGCAGCACCTCGGCATGCCTGGCATGCACGGCACCGTTCCTGCGGTGCTCGCGCTGCAGGAGGCCGACCTCATCGTCTCGCTGGGTGCGCGGTTCGACGACCGCGTCACCGGCAAGGCGTCGCTGTTCGCGCCGCACGCCAAGGTCGTGCATGTCGACATCGACCCCGCCGAGATCTCCAAGATCCGCACCGCCGACGTGCCGATCGTGGGCGACGTGCGAGACGTCCTGAGCGACCTGGCCGCCGCCGTGCGTGACGTCACCAAGGGCGCCAAGCCCGATATCGAGGAGTGGTGGGCATTCCTCGACGGTCTGCGCGACGAGTTCCCGCTCGGCTACACCGAGCCCTCGGACGGCCTGCTCTCTCCCCAGTACGTGATCTCGCGCATCGGCGAGCTCACGGGGCCCGAGGGCGTCTACGCGGCCGGCGTCGGGCAGCACCAGATGTGGGCCGCGCAGTTCATCAAGTACGAGCGTCCCAACGCGTGGCTGAACTCCGGGGGAGCGGGCACGATGGGATACTCGGTCCCCGCCGCGATGGGCGCCAAGGTCGCCGAGCCCGACCGTGCCGTGTGGGCGATCGACGGCGACGGATGCTTCCAGATGACCAATCAGGAGCTCGCGACCTGCGTCATCAACAACATCCCGATCAAGGTCGCGATCATCAACAACTCGTCGCTGGGCATGGTTCGGCAGTGGCAGACCCTGTTCTACGACGGCCGGTACTCCAACACCGACCTGAACACGGGACACGACACCATCCGCATCCCCGACTTCGTCAAGCTCGCGGAGGCCTACGGCTGCCTCGCACTGCGCGTCGAGAAGGAAGAGGACGTGGATGCCGCGATCCGCACGGCGCTCGAGACCAACGACCGTCCGGTCGTCATCGACTTCGTCGTGAGCGCCGACGCCATGGTGTGGCCGATGGTCCCGCAGGGCGTCAGCAACAGCTACATCCAGTACGCGCGTGACCACGCGCCGAGCTTCGATCAGGAGGACTGACATGAGCAAGCACGTTCTGAGCCTCCTCGTCGAGGACAAGCCGGGCCTGCTCACGCGCGTCGCCGGCCTGTTCGCTCGCCGCGGCTTCAACATCGAGTCGCTCGCGGTCGGCGTCACGGAGGTGCCCGGACTGTCGCGCATCACGGTGGTCGTCGACGTCGAGGAGCTGCCGCTGGAGCAGGTCACCAAGCAGCTCAACAAGCTGATCAACGTCATCAAGATCGTCGAGCTCGACCCCGAGAACTCGGTGCAGCGGGAGCACCTGCTCATCAAGGTCAAGGTCGAGTCGGGCACGAGATCCCAGATCCTCGAGGCGGTGACGCTGTTCCGCGCCCGCGTCGTCGACGTCGCCCCCGACGCACTCGTGGTCGAGGTGACCGGTGACAGCGGCAAGGTGCAGGCCCTGCTACGGATGCTCGAGCCCTACGGCATCAAGGAGATCGCGCAGTCGGGTCTCCTCGCCATCGGCCGCGGCGGCAAGAGCATCACCGAACGCGTCTTCAAGAACTGACCCAAGCCCAGGGGCGGGGTTTCGACACGCCCGCGAGCGGGCTACTCAACCACCGAGATAGGAACGAAAAGCAATGGCTGAGATCTTCTACGACAAGGACGCCGACCTCTCGATCATCCAGGGCAAGAAGGTGGCGATCGTGGGCTACGGCTCGCAGGGCCACGCCCACGCGCAGAACCTGCGCGACTCGGGTGTCGAGGTCGCGATCGCGCTCAAGGACGGCTCCAAGTCGGCCCCGAAGGCGAAGGACGACGGCTTCGAGGTGAAGAGCGTCGCCGACGCCGCCGAGTGGGCCGACGTCATCATGATCCTCGCGCCCGACCAGCACCAGCGCGGCATCTACGCCGAGTCGATCAAGGACAAGCTGACCCCCGGCAAGACCCTCGCGTTCGCGCACGGCTTCAACATCCGCTTCGGCTACATCGAGGCGCCGAAGGACGTCGACGTCATCCTCGTCGCCCCGAAGGCCCCCGGCCACACGGTGCGCCGCGAGTACGTCGCGGGCCGCGGCATCCCGGACATCATCGCCGTCGAGAACGACGCGTCGGGCCAGGCCTGGGACCTCGCGCTGTCGTACGCGAAGGCGATCGGCGGCACGCGCGCCGGCGTCATCAAGACGACGTTCACGGAGGAGACCGAGACCGACCTGTTCGGCGAGCAGACGGTGCTCTGCGGCGGCGTCTCGCAGCTCATCCAGTATGGGTTCGAGACCCTCACCGAGGCCGGCTACCAGCCGCAGATCGCCTACTTCGAGGTGCTCCACGAGCTCAAGCTCATCGTCGACCTCATGTGGGAGGGCGGCATCGCCAAGCAGCGCTGGTCGGTCTCCGACACGGCCGAGTACGGCGACTACGTGTCGGGCCCCCGCGTCATCGACGCCCACGTCAAGGAGAACATGAAGGCCGTCCTCGCCGACATCCAGTCGGGCGCGTTCGCCGAGCGGTTCATCGGCGACCAGGATGCGGGAGCGCCCGAGTTCCAGGAGCTCCGCGCCAAGGCCGCCCAGCACCCGATCGAGGCCGTCGGCAAGGAGTTGCGCGCGCTCTTCGCGTGGAAGCAGCAGGACGCCGACTACGTCGAGGGCTCGGCCGCGCGCTGACCCGCGGCGCTTCGCGCAGACGAGAGCCCGGTCCCTGTCGTGGGGCCGGGCTCTCGTCGTCCCCCCTTCCGCGGACGGCCGGCGCGACTATCGTGTTCGCATGACTCGCAGTGTCGCCGTCGAGATCGCCGTCCAGGATGTGGCCGGAGCCCGGGCGGCCATCGCCGCGGGCGCCGACCGAGTCGAGCTGTGCCATGCGCTCGGGCTGGGCGGTCTGACGCCGTCTCCCGCGCTCACGGATCGCGTGCTGGCGGTGGTCGATCCGGAGGCGGTGAACGTCCTCGTTCGTCCGCGTGGGGGCGGTTTCGTCTACACCTCCGAGGAGATCGATCTGGTGAGCGCTGACATCCGCTGGGCCGTCGATCGAGGGGCGGGCGGCGTCGTGGTGGGCGCCCTGACAGCGGCCGGTGACATCGACCTGCATGCGCTGAGGCGATGGCGGGATGCCGCAGGCGGCGCGATGCTCACGTTCCATCGTGCGATCGACGCTCTTGCGGCACCGGAGGATGCCGTCGAGACCCTTCGTGACGCCGGCGTCGACCGCGTGCTGAGCTCCGGCGGCGCCGAGCGGTCGATCGACGGCATCGAGACGCTGGCGGCGATGGCCGCACGCAGCGGTCCGATGCAGATCATGGCCGGCGGAGGCATCGAACCGCACGACGTTCCTGCGCTGATGGTGGCGGGCGTCGATGCCGTCCATCTCTCCGCGCGGCGCCGCTCCGGCCTCGACGCGCCGTCTGGGCCGGGCGGCGGAGCTCCCGGCCACGACGTGACGGATGCACAGACGGTCGCCGACGCCGTCCGCGCCGCCTCGGGCGCGGGCGGCGGTGGGCAGCGCCCGGTACGCTGAGACGCGTGACCGATCCGCGTGACGACGACGCCCTGAGCTGGGGTGACGACGACCCGACGCTCGACACGGGCGCTTCGCTGCGTCGGGCCGACGCGGAGTCGGCTGACACCGCGCTGCCGGACGGGTTCCGGGCGGTCGGCAAGGGCAGTGAGACGGTGGGCCCCACCACGTCCGACGGCACCGTGGCTGCCGAAGAGGACGCCACAGAGTCGGCCCCGATGAGCAATGCGGCGCTGGTGGGCATCGGCATCCTGGGCGGCGTCTACCTGCTGTTCACGATCGGCTGGTTCATCGGCGGCTCACGTCTTCAGACGGTGGCGCCGCTCCTGCTCATCAGCGATGTCGCGTTCGTGCCCTTCTTCTGGATGTCGGTCCTCGCGCCGGCGATCTGGTTCGGTACGACGCTGCTGCTCACGCGCGCCGTCCCCACCTGGCTGCGCTTCGTCTGGCTCGCCGCCGGCGCCCTGCTGCTCGTGCCGTGGCCGTTCGTCATGATCGGGGTGGTGGGCCAGTGATCGAGACGACGCTCCGCCGTCGGCGGATGCCGACGTGGCTCGCCGCGACCGTCGCCGGCGCCTTCGGCCTGTTCTACGCCTACGCCGTGTGGAACGCGGTGTCCTTCCTCGTGCAGCGGGCGGGCGCGACGCCGGCGCTCAATGGACTCGGGTGGGCGCTGCTGATCTTCGCGGCCGCGTTCCCTGTCCTCGTCTTCGCGGGTGCGCTGGCTCTCGGACTGCGGCGGCGGGCGGGGGAGTTCGCGCTGCTGCTGCTGACCGGACTCGGCCTCGTGGCGGTGTTCTGGCTCGATGTCGTCGCCTACGCGCTCTCGAGCGGCTGCACGCTGGTCAGCTGCTGATCGGGGCGGGGACGGCCGTCACACGGTCATGAGGGGCTCTCGGCGGAGAGTAGGCTTGTCCTGTCACGCCCCGAAGACGTGCGGCGTGGCGCATCCACCCTGCTCCTCGCTTTCGCGACGCCCCTGAAGGTTGCCAGCGTGTCCAAGCCCGTCGTGCTCATCGCCGAAGAACTGTCACCCGCCACCATCGACGCCCTCGGGCCGGATTTCGAGATCCGTCACGTCGACGGCGCCGACCGAGCAGCGCTGCTGCCGGCTCTCGCCGAGGCGAACGCCGTCCTGATCCGGTCGGCGACCAAGATGGATGCCGAGGCGATCGCCGCGGCGCCCGTGCTCAAGGTCATCGCCCGCGCCGGTGTCGGCCTCGACAACGTCGACATCAAGGCGGCGACCACCGCCGGCGTCATGGTCGTCAACGCCCCGACCTCGAACATCGTGTCGGCCGCCGAGCTGACCGTGGCCCACATCCTCGGGCTGGCGCGCCGCATCCCGGCCGCGCACGCGTCGCTCTCAGCGGGGGAGTGGAAGCGCAGCGCCTACACGGGTGTCGAGCTCTTCGAGAAGACGCTCGGCATCATCGGTCTGGGCCGCATCGGCGCGCTGATCGCCGCGCGCCTGCAGGCGTTCGGCATGAACGTCATCGCGTACGACCCGTATGTCACGAGCGCGCGAGCCCAGCAGCTGGGCGTTCAGCTCGTGTCGCTGGAGGAGCTCCTGCAGCAGAGCGACTTCATCACGATCCACATGCCCAAGACTCCCGAGACGACCGGCATGATCTCGACCGAGCAGTTCGAGCTCATGAAGCCGAGCGCCTACATCGTGAACGTCGCCCGCGGCGGCCTCATCGACGAGGAGGCGCTTCGCACGGCGCTGACGACGGGCCAGATCGCCGGTGCCGGTCTCGATGTCTTCACGAGCGAGCCGCCGCAGCCCGACGGCACGGCCTACCCGCTGCTGGGACTGCCGAACGTGCTTGTCACGCCGCACCTGGGAGCGTCGACTGACGAGGCGCAGGAGAAGGCAGGCGTCTCGGTCGCGAAGTCGGTGCGGCTCGCTCTGGGCGGCGAACTCGTGCCGGACGCCGTCAATGTCGCGGGCGGCGTCATCGACCCCTACGTCCGTCCGGGAATCCCGCTGGTGGAGAAGCTCGGTCAGATCTTCTCGGCGCTCGCCCACTCGCCGCTCACGAGCCTCGACGTCGAGGTCCACGGGGAGCTCAATCAGTACGACGTCAAGGTGCTGAAGCTCGCCGCGCTCAAGGGGGTCTTCACCAACGTCGTGAGCGAGACGGTGTCGTACGTCAACGCGCCGCTCCTCGCCGAGCAGCGCGGCATCGAGACGCGACTTCTCGTCGACGACCAGTCCGACGAGTACCGCAACGTCATCACGCTGCGCGGCGCGCTGTCCGACGGCTCGCAGCTGTCGGTGTCAGGGACGCTCACCGGCACGAAGCAGACCGAGAAGCTCGTGGGCATCAACGACCACCCGCTCGAGCTGCCGATCGAGAAGCACCACATCGTGATGGTCTACACCGACCGTCCGGGCATCGTGGCCGTCTACGGTCAGAAGTTCGGCGAGGCGGGCATCAACATCGCCGGTATGCAGATCGCCCGTCGCCAGGCCGGCGGTCAGGCGCTCTCGGTGCTGACGGTCGACTCGCCGGTCCCCGACGAGGTGCTCGACGAAGTCCGCGCGGCCATCCAGGCTGACATCTTCCGTCAGATCGAGATCACCGAATCCTGACGTCCTGTCCAAACGGCGCGGGTGCTCTTCCGGGCGCCCGCGCCGCGGCATGTCTGCGGCGCCCCCGAATCCGGCGAGAGCGACTGGCCCGCTAGGCTGGGAGCAGCCTGCACAGTGCTCGTCGAGAGGCGTGCGCCCGTTGCGGGAGCCCACCGCATCGATACCGAGGAGTGCAATGTCGCCTGCGTCCCACAGGACTTTCCGCCTGGCTGTGATTCCCGGAGACGGCATCGGGCCCGAGGTCATCGCCGAGGCCGAGAAGGCGCTCGACGCGGTGTGCGAAGGCGCCGGCGTGACGTTCGAGAAGACGCGCTTCTCTCTCGGCGCGGGTCGCTTTCTCGAGACAGGCGACACCCTGAGCGACGCTGACCTCGAGTCGATCAAGGGGCACGACGCCATCCTGCTCGGCGCGGTCGGAGGCATGCCCGGCGATCCCCGCCTGGCCAACGCGAACATCGAGCGGGGGCTGCTGCTCAAGCTCCGCTTCGAGCTCGACCACTACGTCAATCTTCGGCCGTCGAGGATCTACCCCGGCGTGCCCGGTCCGCTCTCGAACCCCGGCGCGGTCGACTTCGTCGTCGTTCGCGAAGGCACCGAGGGGCCTTACGTCGGCAATGGCGGGTCGATCCGGACGGGGACCCCCCACGAGGTCGCGAACGAGACGAGCGTCAACACCGCGTACGGGGTCGAGCGGGTCGTGCGCTTCGCCTTCGAGCAGGCTGAGCGTCGTCGCCGCAAGCTGACGCTCGTGCACAAGACGAACGTGCTCGTCCACGCCGGCGGAATGTGGAAGCGCATCGTCGACGCTGTGGCGGCGGAGCACCCCGAGGTCGCCGTAGACTATCTGCACGTCGACGCGGCCAGCATCTTTCTGGTCACGAACCCGAGCCGCTTCGACGTGATCGTCACCGACAACCTCTTCGGCGACATCCTCACCGACTTGGCCGGCGCCGTCACCGGTGGCATTGGCCTCGCCGCTTCGGGAAACATCAACCCCGACGGCGCGTTCCCCTCGATGTTCGAGCCCGTCCACGGCTCCGCGCCGGACATCGCGGGACAGCAGAAGGCCGACCCTACGGCCGCGATCCTCTCCACGGCGATGCTGCTCGATCACCTCGGGCTCGCCGAGCAGTCGCAGCGCGTCATCCGCGCGGTCGAGGAGGACATCGCCACCCGCGGCGCCGAACCGCGCACCACCTCGCAGATCGGCGACGCCATCGCCGCCCGCCTCCAGGCGTAACCTGGAATCGCCTGCCGACCCCGTCGACGGCACGCATGGAACAGGACTGAATATGACCCTCACCGATCCCGACACCGTGACCGCACCGCTTGAGTTCGCCGTCACGAAGAACCTCGCCGCGAAGTCGGCCGCAGAGCGTGAAGAGCTCCTGCGCGACCCCGTCTTCGGAACGGTCTTCACCGATCACATGGTCGACATCTGCTGGTCCGCCAAGGGCGGCTGGCACCGACCGCGGGTACAGCCCTACGGGCCGATCTCGCTTGACCCGGCTGCCGCGGTCCTGCACTACGGCCAGGAGATCTTCGAGGGGATCAAGGCCTACCGGCACGCCGATGGGTCCGTCCACACGTTCCGCCCTGAGGACAACGCCCGCAGGCTGCAGCGCAGCGCCCGCCGCCTCGCCCTGCCCGAGCTTCCCGTCGAGTACTTCGTGCAGTCGCTCCGCGAGCTCATCGCGGTAGACGGCGGCTGGGTTCCCGCGGGGGAAGACCAGAGCCTGTACCTCCGCCCGTTCATGTTCGCCAAGGAGGCGTTCCTCGGCGTGCGCCCCGCGAACAAGGTCGCGTACTACCTGATCGCGAGCCCCGTCGGCGCCTACTTCAAGGGCGGCGCCAAGCCGGTCTCGATCTGGCTGAGCGAGGACTACGCGCGCGCGGGCAAGGGCGGCACCGGTGCGGCCAAGACCGGCGGCAATTACGCTGCGAGCCTGCTGCCGCAGGCCGAGGCCTACGAGCAGGGCTGCGACCAGGTCGTGTTCCTCGACCAGGACGGCAACGTCGAAGAGCTCGGCGGCATGAACATCGTGTTCGTGTACAAGGACGGCACGCTCGTCACGCCGCAGTCCGACTCGATCCTCGAGGGCATCACTCGCGAGTCGCTGCTGCAGCTCGCCCGCGACCGCGGACACGCGGTCGAGGCGCGTCACGTCTCGCTGCAGGAGTGGCGCGAGGGCGTGGCATCCGGAGACATCGTCGAGGTGTTCGCGTGCGGCACGGCCGCGGTCGTGGCGCCGATCGGCACCCTCAAGGGCAATGGGTTCGTCGACGAGCAGCCCACCGGCTCGCTCGCACTCGAGCTGCGTCAGCACCTGACCGACATCCAGTACGGCCGCGCGGAGGACACGCACGGCTGGCTTCTTCGTCTGGACGCCTGACGTGAGGGTCGCTCGCTTCAGCCACAACGACACGATCCGCTTCGGCGTCGTGGACGACGACGCTCTCGTCGTGCTCAAGAACGATCCGCTGTTCGCCGGATTCGACACCACCGGGGAGCGCATTCCTCTGACCGAGGCCGCGCTCCTGGCCCCCGTGATTCCTCGCTCCAAGATCGTCTGCGTGGGCAAGAACTATCACGACCACGCCGCCGAGATGGGCGGGGAGGCTCCCGCTGAGCCGCTTCTGTTCCTGAAGCCGAACACGTCGGTGATCGGCCCGGGCGACGTCATCGTGCGTCCGCGCCAGTCTCAGCGCACCGATTTCGAGGGCGAGCTCGCGGTCGTCATCGGGCGCGTCGCGAAGGATGTCCCCGTCGATCGCGCTCTCGAATACGTATTCGGCTACACCGTGGCCAATGACGTCACCGCCCGCGACCTGCAGCGCTCGGACGGTCAGTGGTCGCGCGCGAAGGGCTTCGACACGTTCTGCCCGCTGGGTCCCGTCATCGAGACGGAGTTCGACCTCGGCGGCGGAGCACGCGTCGTCTCCCGCGTCAACGGCGAGGTGCAGCAGGACGGCCCCATCAGCGACATGGTGCACTCGGTGCCGGAGATCATCGCCTATGCCTCGGCGGCATTCACGCTGCTGCCGGGCGATGTCGTCCTGACGGGCACTCCTGCGGGAGTCGGCCCGTTCGGCGCAGGCGACACGGTCGAGGTGGAGATCACGGGCATCGGGGTGCTGCGCAACACGGCGCGCGATGCCTGACATCGGGCGTGGCGCCGCATCCGTCGAGACGCCTGAGGCGATCGCTGCCACCCAGCGCCGCACCGTCCGGGTGCTCGCGGCAGGTCAGGTCCTCGGGGGCATCGCGTTCGGCGCGACCGTATCGCTCGGAGCGCTCCTGGCCGCTGACATCTCGGGTCAGGACGCACTGTCTGGCCTCGCGACGGCATCTGTGACCCTGGGGGCGTCGCTGTGTGCGATCCCGCTCGCCCGGCTCGCCGCACGACGCGGAAGGCGGTTCGCCCTCACGCTCGGCAACCTCCTTGCGCTCGTGGGCATCGCAGTGGTGCTGTGCGCCGTCGCCGTTCGCGTGTTCCCGCTGCTGCTCCTGGGAGTGGTGCTCATCGGCGCAGGCAATGCGGGGAACCTCCAGTCGCGCTTCGCCGCGACCGATCTCGCGGCATCCGATCGTCGCGGCCGCGATCTCGGGACGGTCGTCTGGGCGACGACGGTCGGCGGCGTGGCGGGGCCGCTGCTGCTCACGCCCGGCGAAGCGGTGGGTCAAGCGCTCGGGATGCCGCCGCTCACGGGGGCGTACGCGTTCTCCATCGTCGCCCAGGCGCTTGCCTTCGTCCTCTACATCGTCGCGCTTCGGCCCGACCCGCTGCTGGTCGCGCAGCGCATTGCGCGGTCGGGGCAGGCGCAGGCGGAGCACATCGTGGAGGACGACAGGCCGCTGGCTGCCCGCTACGCGATGTTCGCGGTCGCCGGCTCGCACGTGGTCATGGCATCCGTCATGGCGATGACGCCCGTGCACCTCGCGCACCTCGCCCCGGAGCACGTGACCGTCATCGTCGGCACGACGATCGCCCTGCATGTGTTCGGGATGTACGGCCTGTCGCCCGTCTTCGGGATGCTGGCCGACCGCTGGGGGCGTATCCGCACGGTGCTGCTCGGGCAGGCATTCCTGGCGTCCGCGCTCTTGACGGCCGCCATCGCTCCGCGTGACCAGTGGGCCGTGCTTGCCGCGCTGTTCCTTCTCGGGCTCGGCTGGAGCGCCGCCACGGTCGCTGGCGCCGCTCTCCTCACGGAGAGCACCGTGACGGCCATGCGCCCCCGACGTCAGGGGCTCAGTGACACGATCATGACGTTCAGCGCGGCCGTCGGCGCGGTGCTGGCGGGCGGTGTCCTCACATGGATCGGCTACGGCGGTCTCGCCCTGGTCGCCCTGTGCGTCGTGGCCGCGGTCACGGTGCTGTCGCCGTACGCGCGGCGGTGAGGCCGCGAGGAAGATCGGCCCGGGCGATCTAGACTGGACAGGATGTCTTCAGCGATCGATCCCCGCACCACCACTGCCACCGGAGCAGATGTCCGCGTGCGCTTCTGCCCCTCGCCGACCGGGCTCCCGCACGTCGGCATGGTGCGCACCGCGCTCTACAACTGGGCCTATGCGCGTCACACGGGCGGCAAGCTCATCTTCCGTGTCGAAGACACCGACGCGGCGCGTGACAGCGAGGAGAGCTACCGCCAGCTCGTGGATGCACTGACGTGGCTCAAGATCGACTGGGACGAAGGCGTCGAGAAGGGCGGCCCGCACGGCCCATACCGCCAGTCGCAGCGCGCGGACATCTACGCCGAGGTGCTGCGCAAGCTCATCGACTCCGGCGCGGTGTACGAGTCGTACTCGACCGCCGAGGAGATCGATGCCCGCAATGAGGCCAGCGGGCGCGCCAAGCAGCTGGGTTACGACAACTACGACCGCACGCTCACCGACGAGCAGAAGGCGGCGTACCGCGCCGAGGGCCGACAGCCCGCGTGGCGTCTCCGGGTGCCCGACCACGATCTGACCTACGTCGATCTCATCCGGGGCGAGGTGACGTTCCCCGCGGGCTCCTTCCCCGACTTCGTCGTCGTGCGCGCCGGCGGTCAGGCGCTGTACACCTTCACGAACCCGGTCGACGACGCCCTCATGGGCATCACTCACGTGATCCGCGGCGAAGACCTGATGCCGTCCACGGCCCGTCAGCTCGCGCTCTATGCGGCCCTCATCGACGCGGGGGTCACCACGTTCGTCCCGCGCTTCGGCCACATGCCGCTGGTGCTGGGGGAGACCGGCACCAAGAAGCTCTCCAAGCGCGACCCGAAGGCCGACCTGTTCCTGCAGCGCGAGAAGGGCTTCATCCACGAGGGGCTCCTCAACTACCTCGCGTTGCTGGGGTGGTCGATCGGACCCGATCGAGACGTCTTCACGCTCGACGAGTTCATTGCGGCGTTCGACATCGCCGATGTCAATCCGAACCCGGCGCGCTTCGACCAGAAGAAGGCGGAGGCGATCAACGGCGACCACATCCGCATGCTCGAGCCCTCCGACTTCGCGAACCGGCTCGTTCCTTACCTTGCCTCCGCCGGACTCATCTCGGATCCGCCGACAGCGGAGCAGCGCGCGCTCCTTGATGCTGCGGCGCCGCTCGTGCAGGAGCGGATGCAGCTGCTCGGTGAGGCGCCGGGCCTGCTGGGCTTCCTCTTCCGCGACGAGATCGCGTATGAAGAAGACGCTCTCAAGGGTCTTCCCGACAACGCCCGTGAGGTGCTCGCGGCATCCATGGCGGCCCTCGAGGTGCTCGGCGACGATGCGTTCGCAGCCGCGGCGGTCCAGGAGCGGCTTTCGGGCGCGCTGATCGACGGGCTCGGCCTCAAGCCGCGGGTCGCGTACGGTCCGCTGCGCGTCGCGGTGAGCGGTCGACGCGTTTCGCCCCCGCTGTTCGAGTCGATGGAGCTGCTCGGTAAGACCGAGTCGATTCGTCGCCTGGCGGCGCTTTCGGCACACCTGGGATGACGAAGCTCGGGAAACGCCCGGGGGTCCGTCGGTTTGGTCGGACCGCTCACGTCGGGTAGACTCGATCCTCGGTGCGACTGAGGTCGTACAACCCTTGGGGTATGGTGTAATTGGCAACACGGCTGATTCTGGTTCAGTTGTTCTTGGTTCGAGTCCAGGTACCCCAGCAAG
>CALANM010000215.1 GCA_937926065.1 uncultured Microbacterium sp. | reverse complement strand
CTTTTCCTCGTCGACGACCTCGAAGTCGGCATCGACGACCTTGCCCTTGGCCTCCCTGGGTTCGGAGGCGCCGGCATCGCCGCCCGGCGCGGGGTCGCCGCGGCGTTCGCACTCGGGGCGGCGGGCGTGCAGGTGGGCACGGCCTTCCTCCGCACGCGGCAGTCGGCGGCGAGCGCGGCGCACCGAGCGGCGCTCTCGCAGGTCGCCGCCGAGGACACGACGCTCACGCGGGCTGCGACGGGGCGGCTCGCCCGCGGCATCCGCAATCGCCTCATCGACACGGTCGAGGCGGGCGCGATCGCCCCGTTCCCGGCGCAGTCGTGGGTCGTCGGCGCTCTCCGCGCGGAGGCCAACCGGCGCGGCATCGGCGACCTGCAGTCGCTGTGGGCGGGGCAGTCTGCGCCGCTCGCACGCCTCGACGACGCCGCGGACGTCTTCGCGGAGCTCGCGGCGGGCATCCCCGGTTGACGGCCTCGGCGCTCGGCGGCCTCGCCTGAACGCATCCGTGCACAACTCGGTTAACGAGCGATAACCTAAACCTAGTTATCGTTCGATAACCGAAACGAGGATGCCGTGTCGACGACGACCACCGACGGCTACCGCGCGCTCGCAGCCGACCTCCACGCCCGCCTCGACCGCGTCGCCCAGGGCGGCCCGGCCGCCTCGCGCGCTCGCCACGTCGAGCGCGGCAAACTGCTCGTGCGCGACCGCATCGACGCGCTCCTCGACCGCGGCAGCCCGTTCCTCGAACTGGCCCCCCTCGCTGCGCACGGGATCGACGACGCCGACACCTGGCCGGCCGCCGGCGTCGTCGCGGGCATCGGGCTCGTCCACGGCCGCCACGTCATGGTCGTCGCCAACGACGCCACCGTGAAAGGCGGCACCTACCACCCGCTGACCGTCAAGAAGCACCTGCGCGCACAGGAGGTCGCCGCAGAGAACCGGCTGCCCTGCGTCTACCTCGTCGACTCAGGCGGCGCATTCCTCCCGATGCAGGACGAGGTGTTCCCCGACCGCGACCACTTCGGCCGCATCTTCTACAACCAGGCCCGCATGTCGCGCGACGGCATTCCGCAGATCGCCGCCGTGCTCGGCTCGTCGACCGCAGGCGGCGCGTACGTCCCGGCCATGAGCGACCAGACCGTCATCGTGCGCGACCAGGGCACGATCTTCCTCGGCGGCCCGCCGCTCGTGAAGGCGGCGACCGGCGAGGTCGTGAGCGCAGAGGAGCTCGGCGGCGGCGTCACCCACTCGCGCATCTCGGGCGTCACCGACCACCTCGCCGAGAACGACGCGCACGCGCTGCAGATCGTCCGCGACATCGTCGCGACCCTCCCCGCTCCCGCCCCGCTCCCCTACGAGCTGACACCGGTCGACGATCCGCCCGAGCCGCCCGAATCGCTGTACGACGTCGTGCCCGTCGAGCTCACGACCCCGTACGACGCACGCGAGATCATCACCCGCCTCGTCGACGGCGGCGTGTTCGACGAGTTCAAGTCCGAGTACGGCGACACCCTCGTCACGGCGTTCGCCCGCCTGCACGGCCACCCGGTCGGCATCCTCGCCAACAACGGAGTGCTGTTCTCGGAGTCGGCCCTGAAAGGCGCGCACTTCATCGAGCTGTGCGACCAGCGCGGCATCCCCCTGGTCTTCCTGCAGAACATCGCCGGCTTCATGGTCGGCCGCGAATACGAGGCGGGCGGCATCGCGAAGCACGGCGCCAAGATGGTCAACGCCGTCGCGTGCGCCCGGGTGCCGAAGCTGACGGTCGTCGTCGGCGGCTCGTTCGGCGCCGGCACCTACTCGATGTGCGGCCGCGCGTACTCGCCCCGCTTCCTGTGGCTGTGGCCCGGAGCGCGCGTGTCGGTCATGGGCGGGCCGCAGGCGGCCTCGGTGCTCTCGACCGTGCGACGCGACCAGATCGAATCCGCCGGCGGCGAGTGGTCGGCCGACGACCAGGCCGCGTTCGAAGCCCCCATCCGCGAGCAGTACGAACGCCAGGGCAGCCCCTACTACTCGACCGCCCGCCTGTGGGACGACGGCGTCATCGACCCCGCCCAGACCCGCGACGTGCTGGGCCTCGCCCTCGACGTGGTCTCCCGCGTGCCGCTCGGCACCCCCGGCTACGGCGTCTTCCGGATGTGATCCCCGTGCGCCATTCGACCTTCGACACCGTGCTCATCGCCAACCGCGGCGAGATCGCCGTGCGCGTCATCCGCACCCTGCGCCGCCTCGGCATCCGCTCGGTCGCCGTCTACAGCGACGCGGATGCCGACGCGCTGCACGTGCGTCTCGCCGACACCGCCGTGCGCCTCGGCCCGGCCCCCGCCGCGCAGAGCTACCTGAACATGGAGCGGATCCTGGATGCCGCCCGCCGCACGGGAGCGCAGGCGATCCACCCGGGGTTCGGGTTCCTCGCGGAGAACGCCGAGTTCGCGAAGGCCTGCGAAGACGCCGGCATCGTGTTCGTCGGGCCCGGTGCGGAGGCGATCTCCATCATGGGAGACAAGATCTCCGCCCGCCATGCGGTCGAAGAACGCGGAGTGGCGACCGTGCCCGGGATCGCCCGCGCGGGCCTCAGCGACGACGAGCTCGCCGCCGCGGCCGACGACATCGGCTACCCCGTGCTCATCAAGCCGTCGGCAGGCGGCGGCGGAAAAGGCATGCATGTCGTGACCGAGCCCGACGGCATCCGCCCGGCTCTCGCGGCCGCGCGGCGCGAAGCGGCCGCGAGCTTCGGCGACGACACGCTCTTCCTCGAACGCTACGTGTCAGCGCCCCGGCACATCGAAGTCCAGGTCCTCGCCGACGCGCACGGCCACATCGTGCACCTGGGCGAACGCGAGTGCTCCCTCCAGCGTCGGCACCAGAAGGTCATCGAGGAGGCTCCCTCGCCGCTGCTCGACCAGGCGACGCGTGCACGCATCGGGGAGGCCGCATGCGAGACGGCGCGCAGCGTCGGCTACCGCGGCGCCGGCACCGTCGAGTTCATCGTGTCGGCCGACGCCCCCGACGAGTTCTTCTTCATGGAGATGAACACGCGCCTGCAGGTCGAGCACCCCGTCACGGAGCAGATCACGGGCCTCGACCTCGTCGAGCTGCAGCTGCGCGTCGCCGCGGGCGAGCCGCTGCCGCTCACGCAGGACGACGTCAGGCTCACCGGCCACAGCATCGAGGCCCGCCTCTACGCGGAGGACCCGGCCGCCGGGTTCCTGCCCACGGGAGGCGTCGTCGAGCGGGTCGTTCACCCGAGCGGCGACGGCATCCGTGTCGACACGTCCCTCGCCGACGGGATGCCGGTCGCCACCGACTACGACCCCATGCTCGCCAAGATCATCGCCTGGGGCGCCGACCGCGACGAGGCCAGGCGACGACTCGTGCGCACTCTCGACCAGACGGCCGTCCTCGGATTCCCGACCAACCTCGAGTTCCTGCGCCTGCTGCTCAGCGACCCCGCGGTCACGGGCGGCGACCTCGACACGGGCCTCATCGCACGGGTGCTCGACGACCTCCGCTTCGACGAACCCGATGAGCGCCTCTTCGCCGAAGCCGCCCTCGTGCGCGCCGCACGCGAGGAAGCGGATGCCGAGAGCGCCACGACGCACGCCCGGCGGCTCAGCGGCCCCTGGAGCCGCCGTGACGGCTGGCGACTGCACGGCAGCGCGCCGCGCCGCTACGATCTCAACGCCGGTTCGGCGACCGCTTCCGTCGCGGTGCACGGCCCTCTTCACGACGCACGCGTGCAGGTCGACGACGGCGCCGTGCTGGCGGCGTCCGTCACACTGCGAGACGACGTCGCGACCGTCACGCTCGACGGCATCACGCGGTCGTTCCCCGTCGCCGGCGACTGGCTGACACGCGCGGCGGCATCGTTCGCCGTGACCGAGGCGCAGCACGAGCACGCCGGGGCGGCAGAGGCCGACGGATCGCCGCAGCTCACGTCTCCCATGCCTGGCACCGTCGTGCACGTGAGCGCCGCCGACGGCACGCGCGTCGAGTCCGGGGATGCCGTCGTCGTGGTCGAGGCCATGAAGATGGAGCATGTACTGCGGTCGACGGTCGCCGGCATCGTCCGTATCGCGGTGTCGGTGGGCGACCAGGTCGCACGCGGCGGCGTCGTCGCCGTCGTGGAGCCCGACCGGAGCGAGAACCAGGAGGAGACGCGATGAGCGAGAAGACGGCATCCGGCCAGGACGCAACGTCGGGCCAGGGCGGCGGGCGCCGCATCGAGCAGCGCGGGCTGTACTTCGAAGAGCTCGAGGAGGGCGCCGTCTATGTGCACCGGCCGGGTCGCACCGTGACCGAGGCCGACAACGTGCTGTTCACGACGCTGACGATGAACACCCAGTCCCTGCATCTCGATGCCGCGTGGTCAGCCGAGACCGAGTTCGGCGAGCGCCTGGTCAACAGCATGTTCACGCTGTCGACGCTCGTCGGGCTCTCGGTGGCCCAGCTCACGCAGGGAACGATCGTCGCGAACCTCGGGTTCGGCGAAGTGCGGTTCCCCTCGCCGGTGCGCGTCGGCGACACCCTCTACGCCGAGACGCGCGTGGTCAGCAAGCGGCTGTCGCGGTCGCGCCCCGGGCAGGGAGTGGTCGAGTTCGCGCACACCGCCCGCAATCAGCGCGGCGAGGTCGTCGCCGAGACCACCCGCTCGACCCTGATGCAGTGCCTGCCGGCATCCGGCACGCCCGACGCGTGACCTCGGGCGGTTCACAACTCCGGAAAGATCCCGCCCCTGCGGCCCCACAGCCCTCCGAAACCACCGGGACCGCCTGTTCTTCCGGAGTTATGCGCAGGCGCCGGCCGCACCCCCGCTCGACCCTGATGCAGCGCCTGCCGGCACCCGGC
>CALANM010000214.1 GCA_937926065.1 uncultured Microbacterium sp. | reverse complement strand
GCCGCGGTGTCCGCGTTCCGTGCGGCGGTGCGGGCTGACCTGCGCACCCACGTCGCACGGGGCGGGAGCCTTCCGGCATCCGTCGTCGACTCGTTCACCGCGGCGATCGAACGAGCCCAGCGCGAGCTCTCCGAGGCGCTGCGGCGCTGACCGTCACTGACCGCCCCGGCACCGGGGCGGTCAGCCGTCGGGCCAGAGCTCCTCGTCGTCGTCGGCCGGCTGCTCCAGCGGCACGACGAGGATGGGGCGCGACTGGCGGTGGGCCAGACGCGCGGCGACCGACCCCGTGAAGAACTCACGGATGGTCTCGCCGAAGCCGCGGCGCCGAGTGCCGACGACGATCAGGCGTGCGTGCGCCTTGTCGGCCAGGTGCTTGATGGCGAGAGCGGGGTCACCCACCAGCTGCTGGACCGACCACTGCACGGCGACGTCCGACAGCACCGCCTGGGCCGAATTGCGCACGATCTCGAGCTGGGCCTCGCCCGTCGAGAGATCGATGTCGATGGGGGCCGAGTGCACATACCCGTCGGGGTCCTCGTAGGTGACGAACCGGGTCACGTCGACATGCGCCACGATGAGCGGGGCCGACATCAGCGCGGCGTACCGCGCGGCCTCGCGCAGCACACGGTCGGGCTGGTCGGGGATCACCCCCACGATGACCGCACCCTGCGGCACGGACTCCTCGTCGAGTCCGTGCGGATCGTTCCTGTCGGCCATCTCACCCTCCGGTCTCTCGATCGGCGAGCGGGATCCCGCGGACGCACGCGGAAACCGCTCTGCCGAGGCCCCCGCGGCCAGTGCCCGGGGCCTCCGTGTTATCCTGAATGCTACTCTTCCCGGCTTCGGGCCGGTTCGTTTTGCGACGGGCGCCAACGCACAGCCCGTGACTCAGAATTGAGGGGGTCTCGCATGGGGCGTGGCCGTCAGAAGGCGAAGCACACCAAGATCGCCCGTGAACTCAAGTACGACACGTACAACGTGAACCTTGCGGCACTTGAGAAGGAGCTCGGGCACCACGGCGGAGACGAGTACGTCGACAAGTGGGCGGACGAATACGCCGACGACGAAGACGAGTTCGAAAAGGCGTGACCGGCTGAGCGTCACCACGGGCGACCGTGGCGACGCTCCCACTCATCTTCGATCGTGTGGGGTCGCGAGACGCTGAATCCCGCGGGAATCGACGCGACGATCACGAGCGCCATCATGATCAGCGGAATCGACCACGATTCCGTCATGTCGTGCACGATGCCGACCGCGAACGGCACGATCGCGACACCGGCGTAGCCGATGCTCTGCACGAAGCCGCTCAGGACGAGTGCGCCTTCGTGCGTTCGCGCGCGCACGCCGATCAGCACGAGGCTGAGCGGGAAGAACAGAGGCGCCGTGCCGAGCAGGAGCACCCACAGGAGGGGCGCCGCCGCCGGCGCGAACAGCAGCCCGGCAACGCCCGCGAGCCCCGCCGTCACGGCGAGGCCGAACAGCACGGGCACCGCGCCCCGGCGTCCGACCAGCAGCGGCACGATCAGCGACATCGGCAGCCCGACGGCCGCGAACATCGACAGCAGCGTGCCCGCCTCGGCCGCCGAGACCCCGGCGGTGTCGACCAGCAGCGACGGCATCCACGCGAACATCGTGTAGACGAGCGCACCCGACACGAAGAACGACACCGTGATGGCCCACGCCAGCGGGATCCGGAGAAGCCGCCCGAACAGGGCGCCGTCCGCTTCTTCCAGCTCGGGGACGGCGTCGCCGCGCGTGCGGATGAGCAGCGTCACCCACGGCGCGAGCGCGACGATGCTGAAGACCGACCACAGTGCGAGCGACATCCGCCAGCCCGCGGCATCCGCCACCGGCACCGCGAACAGCGGCGGCAGGAACGTCGAGGCCGCGATCGTCGTCGAGTAGACGGTCGTGACCAGGCCGATGCGATCGGGGAAGTGGCGCTTCACAAGCGGCGGCAGCAGCACATTGCCGACGCCGACGCCGACGAAGGTCACGACCGTCGCGAGGAGCAGCGTCACCGCGCCGTCTGCGAGCCCTCGCGCGACGAGCCCGATGGAGACGGTCACGAGCGCCGCGACCGTCAGCCGTTCCAGGCCGAACCGGCGACCGAGTCGCGGGGTCAGGATGCCGCTGATCGCGAAGCAGACGGGCGGCGCCGTGCCGATCACGCCGACGATCCAGGCGGGCACCTCGAAGTCGGCCCGCACATGGTCGAGCACGGGAGACAGCGACGCGACCGCCGATCGCAGCGAGAACGCGAACAGGAAGATGCCGACCAGCGCCAGCACCCGTCCCCGCCACAGCGGACGGGAACTCGGCGAACTCACCGCTCCAGCCTAGGGGGCGGGGTCAGCTCTCCTGCGCGCCCTCGAGCCACGCGAGGTACTCGT
>CALANM010000213.1 GCA_937926065.1 uncultured Microbacterium sp. | reverse complement strand
CTGCCGGGGGCGCGGAGCCCTACAGCGCCGCGCCCGAAGGCGCTGAGCCGGAAGGTGCAGCGCCCGAAGCCGCAACGCCCGATGCCGCGCCCGAAGCCGCTGAGCCGGAAGCCGCTGAGCCCGGAGTCGCGCCCGCGCCCGGGGAGCCCGCGGACGCGGAACCCTCTGCCGAGGCGCCTGGCGTGGCGGCGCCTGAAGCCGGCGAGGCCGACGTCGCCGAGGCCGCGGATCCTGAGGACGAGGGGCAGGGCTCCGATTTGACCTCGACCGCGCTGCTCGAACCGGTGGAGACAGAAGCCGCGGAGCCGGCGTATGCCTCTTCGCGCGGTGATGCGGCCACCGGCCAGACGACTGCCCTTGAGGCCGAGCCGCAGGGCGAGATCGCTGCGCTTCGACTGCGGGGCGTGTCGAAGTCCTTCGGCGAGACGAAGGCAGTGGATGCCGTCGACCTCACGGTTCGCCCCGGGACGTTCTACGGCATCGTCGGTCCGAACGGTGCCGGGAAGACCACGACGCTGTCGATGGCGACGGGGCTGCTGCGGCCAGACCGCGGCACGATCGAGGTCGTGGGCGTGGATCTCGGCGCCGAGCCCGCCCGCGCCAAGCGGCTCATGGGCATCCTTCCCGACCGCCTGCGCACGTTCGACCGGTTGACCGGTCGGCAGCTGCTCCACTACTACGGGGTGCTGCGAGGACTGCGTCCCGCGGTCGTCGAAAGCCGAATCGCCGACCTCGCGCGCGCCTTCGACTTGACCGACGCGCTCGGCCGCACCGTCGCCGACTACTCAGCCGGCATGACGAAGAAGGTCATGCTTGCGGGAGCGATGATCCATTCGCCGCGCATCCTCGTGCTCGACGAGCCTTTCGAAGCCGTCGACCCTGTCTCGAGCTCGGTCATCCTGGAGATCCTCAAGGCGTATGTCGCGCACGGCGGCACCGTCGTGCTGTCCTCCCATGGCATGGACCTCGTCGAGAGCGTCTGCTCCGGCGTCGCGGTGATCGTCGCGGGCCAGGTGCTGGCCGAGGGAACGGTCGACGAGGTGAGGGGCGAGCTCACGCTCGAGCAGCGCTTCATCGAACTGGCAGGCGGACTGAGCGACGTGGAGGGCCTGGAGTGGTTGCACACCTTCTCCGGCTGAGGCTCGATCTGCTCCTGGGCGCCGTCCGTGGTGACGTGCGACATAAGGTGCGCATCGTCGCGATGAGCGTGCTGCTTGTCGCCGTCGTCGTGCTCGTCGGCTGGGCGCTCGTCGGACTGGAGGAGGCTCCCGCAGAGATCGCATCGGTGGTGACCGTGATCGGCGCAGCGGCCGTCACGACGGGATTCTTCATCGCGCCGCTCCTCGGCGGCCCCGACGACCCCCTCGACCCCCGGCGCTTCGCGCCCTTCGGCCTCGAGCCGCGGCCGCTGGCCGGCGCCGTGCTCGTGGCGAGCATCGTGAGCGCTCCCGTCCTGGCGGTCATCGCCGTGACCGTCTCACTCAGCATGCTCTGGGCGGCACACGGCGTGCCGGTCGTCGCCGGCATCCTGAGCGCTCTTCTCGGAATCGTGACGTGCCTGCTCTTGGCGAAGGTGGCTCACGCGCTGTTCGGCCGCCTGATCCGGCAGCGTCGCTCGCGCGAGCTCACCGGGGTGCTCCTCATCGGCCTCGTCGTCGTCATCGTTCCCCTGGTGGTGTTCTTCTCGTCGCTCGAGTGGCGGGGTCGCGTTCCCAGCCAGCTGGAGGAGGCGGCAGAGATCCTCGCGGTCACTCCGGTCGGCGCCGCATGGTCGATCCCGTGGCGGATGCTCGACGGCGACGCGGGCTGGCCGGTCTTCGTCGCGATCGCATCGGTGCTCGCGCTCGCCGCGACCTGGGTGGCTCTCGTGCAGTGGCTGCTGACCACCACTGAGCGCCCTCTGTCGGCCCGTGCTCAGCGCGGCCTCGGATGGTTCGCCGTCACCCCGGGGACGCCCACCGGCGCGATCGCCGCGCGCAGCCTCGTCTACTGGCTGCGCGACTCGCGGTACATCGTCAACGTGGTCGTGGTTCCGATCGGAGCCGTGCTCACGATGGTGCCGCTCGTGGTGGCGGGCGTGCCGCTCTCGGTCGCCGCCCTGCTTCCCGCTCCGCTCATGGCGCTGTTCTTCGGCTGGCTGGTGCACAACGACCTCGCCTACGACTCGACGGCTCTCTGGATGCACATCGCCAGTGCGGTCCGCGGCGTGTCCGACAGGGTCGGCCGGCTGGTGCCCGTGACGCTGATCGCGCTGCCGCTGCTCGCCGTCGCCGTCCCGGTGACGGTGCTCGTGCACGGCCGGTGGGCGTTGCTGCCCGCGATGATCGGCGTCTGTGCGAGCCTGTTCCTCACGGGTCTCGGTCTGTCGTCGATCTCGTCGGCTCTCTCGCCCTATCCGGCGGCGCGTCCGGGCGACGGACCGTTCGAACAGCCGCAGCGCAGCGGCGGATCCCTCTCACAGGGCGTCGTCCTCCTCGGGGCCGTCGTCATCAGCGCTCCCGTGCTCTGGTGGGGCTGGCTCGCGATGACCGACGGCACGGATCATTCCTGGGTCGCCTTCTGGGGCGGCCTCGGCATCGGATTCGGAGCGCTTCTCATCGGCGTCGTCCTAGGCGGCTGGATATTCGAGCGCCGCAGCGGTCGACTGATGGAGTTCGCTGAGGCGAGCTGAGCGACGGCACGCAGGCATCCGACCGACGCCACGACGGGCGCCTCGCGATTAGACTCCCTGATCATGAGCACGCCACGTGAAAGTCCCGACCAGGGCGGACTCGCCACTCTCGACCGGGAGCTCGAAGAGCTCATCCGCGAGGAGAACATAGAGCCCGGTGACCACGAGCGCTTCTCCCACTACGTGAAGAAGGAGAAGATCCTCGAGTCGGCCCTCACGGGCAAGCCGGTGCGGGCCCTCTGCGGCAAGAAGTGGACGCCCGGCCGCGACCCGGAGAAGTTCCCCGTGTGCCCGACGTGCAAGGAGATCTACGAATCGCTGCAGGGCTGAAAGGGGCGATCAGTCTGCGTCGCGGAACACCGTCGGAAGCGCCGGATCTGATCGGCTGAGCGCGAGCGCCTGCACGGGAAGCTCTTCGCGTACCCGCATGTGGTGGGCTCGCGCGGCCTCGACGCCCACGGTGCCGAGGTGTGCGGAATCCGTCTCGCCGTGGTCGACGAGGGTGACCTGGAGGGCACGCGCGTCGGGATGGTCGGCGGCGGTGTGGACCTGTTCGAATCCGTCGGAGACCATGATGAGCTCCGCGGTCGCGGTGCCATGCTCGAGAGTGCGGAACGCCGCCTTGCGACCGCCCTTCGACCCCTTGTCGGTCGAGGTCTTCGCCACCGCGACCCATGAGTCATCCGGGGCCTGGCGGGCGACGAGCTTGTAGACCATCCCCGCAGTCGGTGCACCGGAGCCCGTGACGACCGACGTGCCCACTCCGTAGGAATCGACAGGAGACGCCGCAAGCGCAGCGATCGCGAACTCATCGAGGTCGCTCGTGACCGTGATGCGGGTGCCGGTCGCGCCGAGCTCGTCGAGCTGAGCGCGCACCTCGGCCGCGACCGTAGGGAGGTCGCCGGAATCGATCCGGACCCCGCCGAGTTCCGGGCCGGCGACACGGATCGCGGTGGCGACCCCTTCGCGGATGTCATAGGTGTCCACGAGCAGGGTCGTGCCGATGCCCAGCGCCTCCACCTGGGCCCGGAACGCGTCTTCCTCCGTCTCGTGCAGCAGGGTCCACGAGTGGGCGGCGGTCCCCATCGTGGGAATGCCCCAGCGGCGTCCCGCCTCGAGGTTGCTCGTCGCGTCGAAGCCGACGATGTATGCGGCGCGCGCCGCTGCGACGGCTGACTGCTCGGCCGCCCGTCGAGAGCCCATCTCTGCCAGCGGCCGGTCGCCCGCTGCGATGCTCATGCGCGCCGCTGCGTTCGCGATCGCGGAGTCGTGGTTGAGGATGCTGAGGGCGAGCGTCTCGAGCACGACTGCCTCGGCGAAGGTGCCCTCGAAGGTCAGGATCGGCGACCCCGGGAAGTACGCCTCGCCCTCGCGGTATCCCGTGATGCTGCCCGTGAAGCGGTAGTTCTCGAGGTAGCGCACGGTCTCGGCATCCACGACCTTCTCGTCGCGCAGGAAGCGCAGCTCGTCGTCGCCGAAACGGAAGTCGGCCAGCGCCTCCAGGAGCCGGCCCGTGCCCGCGACCACCCCGAAGCGCCGTGCGCCGGGCAGCCTGCGTGCGAAGAGCTCGAAGACGCATCGGCGGCCTGCCGTGCCGTCGCGGAGGGCGGCGTCGAGCATCGTGAGCTCGTAGCGGTCGGTGAGGAGGGCGGTGCTGGGGGCGGCGCTCATGCCGTCACTCTATCGACGGGCGGCGGAGGGATGCGCTGGGGCGGGTAGGCTGGTTGACCGTGAATGACGCGCCCATCGGGATCTTCGACTCCGGCGTGGGCGGGCTCACCGTGGCTCGGGCGGTGTCGCAGCTTCTTCCGCGCGAATCCGTGCTCTACATCGGCGACACGGCGCGTTCGCCCTACGGTCCGAAGCCGATCGCCGACGTGCGCCGCTACTCGCTCGAAGTGCTCGACACGCTCGTCGAGCAGGGCGTCAAGATGCTCGTGATCGCCTGCAACACGGCCTCGGCGGCGATGCTGCGAGACGCGCGCGAGCGGTACGACGTGCCCGTCGTCGAAGTGATCGGTCCGGCCGTGCGCACGGCGATCTCGACCACCCGCAGCGGCAGGATCGGAGTGATCGGCACGGCCGGCACGATCGGCTCGGGCGTCTACCAGGACATGCTGGGCGTGAATGAGAACCTGACCGTGTTCGCCCAGGCGTGCCCGCGGTTCGTGGAGTTCGTCGAGGCCGGAGTGACCGATTCCGCCGAAGTGCTGACCGTCGCGGAGGAGTACCTCGCCCCGCTGCGACACGCCGGTGTCGACACGCTGGTGCTCGGCTGCACGCACTACCCGTTTCTCGAGGGTGCGATCAGCTACGTCATGGGACCGGACGTCTCGCTGGTCTCCAGCGACAGCGAGACGGCGAAGGACGTCTACCGGCAGCTCGTCTCGCGCGATCTGCTGGCGGGTCCGGATGCGGTGCCCACGCATGTGTACGAGGCGACGGGGGCCTCGGCCGACGACTTCCTCGACCTGGCCCACCGACTCATGGGGCAGGGCGTCTCGAGTGTCCGGCTTGTTCAGACCGGAGCCATCGACCTTCCGAAGGGGATCCAATGACCGATATCGTCCGAGCCGACGGGCGCTCCGTCGACGAGCTTCGTCCTGTCGTGATCGAGCGGGGCTGGAGCGCTCACGCCGAGGGATCGGCGCTCATCTCCTTCGGGGGAACGAAGGTGCTGTGCACCGCCTCGTTCACGGGAGGCGTGCCGCGCTGGCTCACCGGCAAGGGCAAGGGCTGGGTGACCGCCGAGTATGCGATGCTGCCGCGCGCGACGAACTCGCGGAACGACCGCGAGTCGGTCAAGGGACGGATCGGCGGCCGCACGCATGAGATCTCCCGACTCATCGGTCGCGCTCTGCGTGCCGTCGTGGACACGAAGGCTCTCGGCGAGAACACGATCGTGATCGACTGCGACGTTCTTCAGGCTGACGGCGGCACGCGCACGGCCGCCATCACGGGCGCGTACGTCGCGCTTGCCGACGCGATCGAGTGGGGCCGTGCGAAGGGCCTCGTGTCGAAGAACGCGAAGGTGCTCCTCGACTCGGTGTCGGCCGTCTCGGTGGGCATCATCGACGGTGAGCCGATGCTCGACCTCGCCTACGTCGAGGACGTCCGCGCTGAGACCGACATGAACCTCGTCGTCACCGGGCGCGGCCTGTTCGTGGAGATCCAGGGCACGGCCGAGGGCGCGCCGTTCGACAAGCGGGAGCTCGACGCGCTGCTCGACCTGGGCGTCGCCGGCTGCGCCGACCTGCGCGACCTGCAGGCTGCCGCCCTCGAAGGCTCCGACGCCTGACAGCGGAAGGGACGCCGATGACATCGCGAATCGTCCTGGCGACGCACAACCCCCACAAAGTCGAAGAGTTCGGCCACATCGTCGCGGCCGCACGCCCCGATCTCGAGGTCGTCGGCTATGACGGTCCCGAGCCTGTGGAGGACGGCGTCACGTTCGCCGAGAACGCGCTCATCAAGGCGCGTTCCGCCGCAGCGCACACGGGCCTTCCGGCGCTCGCGGACGACTCCGGCATCTGCGTCGACGCGCTGGGCGGCGCGCCGGGCGCGTTCTCGGCGTACTGGGCGGGCCATAAGAAGGATGCCGTCGCGAACTTCGAGCTGCTGCTCGACCAGCTGTCGGACATCGCCGATCCGCGCCGCACGGCGCAGTTCGTGTCGACGATCGCTCTCGTCAAGCCCGATGGGACAGAGCGGGTGGTCGAGGGCGTGTGGCCGGGACGCCTCGCCACGGCGCCGGCGGGCGCGAACGGATTCGGATACGACCCGATCTTCATCCCCGACGGGCAGCCGGGCAATGAGCGCACCGTCGCGGAATGGACGGCGGAAGAGAAGAACGCGGCGTCGCACCGAGCGCGGGCGTTCGCGGCGCTCCTGCCGCTTCTGCGCGACCTATAACCGTTCTCATTCCCGACTGGCGCAGAGCGTCCTGCGAGGAGCCGTGGCGTTCTAGCCTCGAGTCATGCACCGTCAGTCTCACGCGCACGGCATCCGCGCTCTGGGCAGCCGTCGCCTGCTCGCGGTGTCGCTCGCGATCACGGGCGGTGTGCTGGTCGTGCAGGTGATCGGGGCGGTCCTGACAGGATCGCTCTCGCTGCTGGCGGATGCTGCGCACATGTTCACGGACGCGTCGGCGATCGTCATCGCCCTGGTCGCGAGTGGGGTCGCCGCACGGCCCGCGGATGCACGCAACACCTACGGCTACCAACGGGCCGAGGTGTTCGGTGCGCTCATCAACGGCGTCATCCTGATCGTGCTGTGCGCGTGGATCCTCGTCGAGGCGGCGCAGCGGCTGTGGGGCCCGGGCGATGTGGAGGTGCTCGGCGGCCCGATGCTCGTGGTGGCGCTCATCGGACTCATCGCCAATGCGGTCTCGCTCTGGCTGCTGAGCGCCGCCCAGCGGTCGAGCATCAATGTGCGGGGCGCGTACCTCGAGGTACTGGGCGATGTCGTGGGGTCGATCTTCGTCATCGTGGCGGCCATCGTCATCTGGACGACCGGCTGGACCGCCGCGGATGCGCTTGCGTCGTTGGTGATCGCGGTCATGATCGTGCCGCGCGCGTTCTCGCTGCTGCGGGAGGTGTTCGCCGTGCTGGGAGAGGCGGTGCCGCGCGGGACGGACGTCGAGGAGATCCGCGAACACCTGCTCAGCCGAGCGGGGGTCACTGCGGTGCACGACGTTCACGTGTGGCAGCTCACGCGCGGGGCGCCCGTGTTCACGGCGCATGTCGTCGTGACTCCCGAGGCCCTCGAAGCGGGGCGCGCGGCCGTGCTGCTGTCGGAGATGCAGAGCTGCCTGTCGGCGCACTTCGATGTGGAGCACTCGACTTTCCAGCTGGAGCTCGCCGGCCACATCGAGCATGACGCGCACGACTGAGGCTCGTGCGCGCGGTGCGTGGCGTCGCCGAGGGGAGGGTTCGGCATCGTCGAGGCCGACTAGACGCGCTGCACCTCGTCGGGACGAATGTCGGGCCGGAGCCCTCGCCAACGGGCGTGGCGCAGCGTTCCGCCCGGGGTGAACTCCGCGAACTCCACTTCGCCGACCACCTCCGGGCGCACCCACAGCGCATCGGAGGCGTCGGCGCGCGGCACGCCTGCGAGAGGGTTCTCATCCGTGCGCAGCGGCTGGAGCAGTGCGTCGAGGGTGCGCAGCGTCGATTCGCTGAACCCCGACCCCACGCGGCCGACGTACTGGAGGCCGTCCTCCGAGGGGATGCCGAGCAGGAGCGAGCCGATCTGGCCCGTGCGCCCGCCCTTCCCCGGGCGGATGCCGCCGATCACGACCTCTTGCGTCCGCGTCAGCTTGACCTTGAGCCACTGCTCGCTGCGGCGTCCGGGCAGGTATCGCGAGTTCGGATCCTTGACGACGAGCCCCTCGAGCCCGAGCGACCTCGCTGTCTCAAGGGCGGCGTCGACGTCGTGCGCGACGGGAGGGACCTCGATCGCGTCGATGACGTCGCCGGCGATCGCGTCGAGCAGTGTCCGCCGGTCTTCGAGGGGGAGGGCCGTGGCATCCGTGCCCCCGTGCGCCAGCAGGTCGAACAGGAAGTACTTCACCGGAGTCCGTCTGCTCTCGCGGGCGATCTCGCCCGCGACCGTCAAGTGCATGCGACTCTGCAGGCGGTGGAAGCTGGGACGACCCCCGGAGTCGAAGGCGACGATCTCGCCGTCGACGACGCACGGCTCCGACCCGAATCCGGCATCCACGTCGGTGAGCTCGGGGTAGCGTGCCGTGATGTCGGTGCCGCTGCGTGCCTGCAGCCGCAGGCGATGACCGTCCCAGAGCCCGATGGCGCGCACGCCGTCCCATTTGAATTCAGCCCACGGGCGGCCCCACCGCTGAGCCGAGCTGCGGGCGAGAGCGGGAGTGGACAGGGTTGCCAGCATGGGCGCGTACGCGTCTGCGCGGGGCGTCGGTGCCTGGTGCGAAGCGGATGACCGGACCGGGCCGCGATGCTTGACCGGCGAGTCGGTCTTCATGCGGTGCAGCAGCCATTGGGACTTCTCGCCTTCGCCGGAGGTGCGGATGAGCGCGAGGCGCAGACCGTCGACTTCACCGCACGCGCGGCCGCGGAGCGTGAAGATGACCTCGTCGTCACGCCATTTCTCGGCCTCGTAAGTGCCGGTGTCCCAGATCGTCATGACGCCGGCTCCGTACTCGCCGCGCGGGATCTCGCCGTGGAAGGAGAGGTATTCGAGGGGGTGCGGCTCGGTCATGACGGCCAGATGGTTCGTCTTCGTCGACTCGGGGATGCCGCGCGGCACGGCCCAGCTGACGAGCACGCCGTCGCGCTCGAGCCGGAGGTCGTAATGGAGCCGGGTGGCGTGGTGCTCCTGGATCACGAATCGGCTGCCCGGCTCGGCGTCGAGCGGCGGGGGCGCGTCCGGAATCGGCTCGGGTGTGCGCCTCGCATCGCGCTTGGCCTGATACGCCGCGAGCGCGTGCGTTGGCACGGCCGTCTGCTCTCGCCGGGACGCCAGGGGAGCGAGGGGATCGTCGGCGGGGTCCGGCATGCTGCCGATGCGGTCGAGCACCTCACTGAGGTGCAGGTGCCGGAGGCCGGGGTCGTCGAGCTCCTCCCATGTGCGCGGCACCGCGACCGTGGGCTCGTCGCGTCCGCGCAGCGAGTAAGGGGCGATCGTGGTCTTGGAGCCGTTGTTCTGGCTCCAGTCGAGGAACACTCGCCCCGGCCGCAGCGACTTGCTCATCTGGCTCACGACGAGGTCGGGGTGGTCGGCCTCGAGTGCTCGGGCGAGCTCTTTGGCGAAGGCGGAGATCTCGTCGCTCGTCCGCACAGCGTCGAGGTGCGTGTAGAGGTGGATCCCCTTGCTTCCGCTCGTCACGGGGAAGGGCTCCATGCCGAGGTCGGCGAGGATCGCGCGACACCAGCGCGCGACTTCGACGCACTCGGCCAGACCGACGCCGGGACCGGGGTCGAGGTCGAGGACGAGCCGGTCGGGGTTCATGCGCTCGCCGCCGGCATCGAACCGCCACTGCGGCACATGAAGCTCGAGACTCGCGACCTGGGCGAGGTACACGAGCGCCGCACGCTCTTCGACGAGCGGGTATTCCTTCGGTCCCGATGAGTGGGCGATCGGGCGGCGGGGCAGCCAGGCAGGAGCGCCCTGCTCGAGCGCCTTCGCGAAGAACGGAGGGTGGTCGACGCCCTCGGGCCACCGCTTGCGTGTGACGGGTCGTCCGGCGACGTGAGGGATGAGCAGAGGGGCGACGCGGGTGTAGTAGTCGATCACCTCGCCTTTCGTCGTGCCCGTCGCGGGGTAGAGGACCTTGTCGAGATTGCTCAGGCGCAGTCGTCGACCGTCGATCTCGACCGTCTGCGTGCCCGATGCCATGTCGAAAGGCTAGTGCGCAACCCCTGGTCACACGCGCGTGCGCGGTGTTCACTTGTGCGTATGAGATCCATCTGGAAGGGTGCGCTCACCTTCGGGCTCGTCAACGTGCCCGTCAAGGTGTACTCGGCGACCGAAGACCACGACGTGCCGCTGCACCAGGTGCATGCCGCCGACGGGGGGCGCATCCGTTACCAGCGGATATGCGAACTGGACGGCGAGGTCGTGCCCTACTCGGACATCGACAAGGCGTACGACGACGGTGAACGCACCGTGGTGCTCACCAAGGACGACATCGCATCTCTCCCGTCGGAGCGCAGCCGAGAGATCGAGGTCGTGGAGTTCGTTCCCACCGAGCAGATCGACCTCCTCACGCTCGACCGGGCGTACTACCTCGAACCCGATTCGAAGTCTCCCAAGGCGTATGTGCTTCTTCGGAAGACGCTCGAGCAGACCGACCGCACCGCGGTCGTGAGGTTCTCGCTGCGGCAGAAGACACGGCTGGCCGCGCTGCGGGTGCGCGGCGACGTGCTCGTGCTGCAGACGCTTCTCTGGGCCGACGAGGTTCGCGAGGCGTCGTTCCCGTCATTGGATGAGCCGGTGAAGATCTCCGACAAGGAGCTGGAGCTGTCCGCATCCCTCGTCGAGAGCTTCTCAGGCGACTTCGACCCGGCCGACTTCGTCGATGAATATCAGCAGGAACTGCGGACGCTGATCGATGCGAAGCTCGAGAAGGGCGACGCACTCGACACCTCGGAGACCTTCGGTGAAGCGGAGGAGGGCGATTCCGGCGGCGAGGTGATCGACCTCATGGCGGCGTTGAGAGCAAGCGTCGAGCGCAGCCGCGCATCACGTGAGTCGGGCAAGAGCGACACCAAGGACGACGAGAAGAAGAAGCCCGCGAAGAAGCCCGCGGCGAAGAAGACCAAGAAGGCCTCCTGACCCGAGATCCCGGGTGCCGGGCGATCAGGCCTGCGGGGCGTTGTCGCCGTCGCCGTTGAAGTCCGGCTCGCGGTCGAAGACCTCACGGTCGAGCACGAGCTCTTCGGCTTCCTCGGCGTCGACCACGACATCGCCACCGGCCGCCGCTTCCTTCGCGACCTTGCGGCGCTCGCTGAGGTAGTGCCAGGCGCTCACGAGGGCGGTTCCGCCGACGGCGACGAGCAGGATGACGTCGATGTACTCGGTCACGAGGTGCGCGACCCACGGGATGTAGCCGACGAGGAAGCCCACCATCGTGAGGCCGAAGCCCCACAGCATCGCACCGATGAAGTTGTAGAGCGAGTAGCGCTTCCATGGCATGTGACCGACACCAGCGGCGACCGGCGCGAACGTGCGGACGATCGGCACGAAGCGGGCCAGGATGATGGTGAGTCCGCCATAGCGCTCGAAGAACGCATTCGTGCGTTCGACGTTCTTTCGGCTGAACAGGCCTGACTCCTTGCGTTCGAACACGGCAGGGCCGCCCTTGTGTCCGATGAAGTAGCCGACCTCCCCGCCGACGAAGGCGGCGAGGGCGATCAGCAGCGACACCACCCAGATGTTGGTGCCGAAGATCTCGTTGGTGTGCGTGAGCAGTCCGGAGATGATCAGCAGCGTGTCGCCGGGGAGCAGGAAGCCGACGAGCAGGCCCGTCTCTGCGAACACGATGAAGCACACCACGAGGAGTGCCCAGGGGCCGGCTGCCTCGATGATCGAAGTCGGGTCGAGCCAGGGAATGAGAGCGGTGGAGTGCACGGGTGTCCCGTCGGTCGTTGTCGGTCGGCGGTCTTGCTGGGCTTGGGCTCACGCGAACGGGTCGCTGGGCAACGGGCCGTGCGGAAGGTGGGACTTGAACCCACACGCCTTGCGGCACAGGAACCTAAATCCTGCGTGTCTGCCAGTTTCACCACTCCCGCGCCGAATCAGTCTATCGACGCCGGCCTCGGCGACATGGTGCGCAAGCCTGCGAATCACCCGAGCGCCTGGGGGTGTGGAGCGTTTCCGTGCGCGAGGGCGATAGGCGGCAGGATCTCAGACCATGCATCCGTCCTTCTCCTCGGTCGCGCCCGCCCACGAAGTCGTCGCTGCGCGCGTGCGCGATCGGCTCCGCGCTGAGCAGGTCGACCCCGCGCGCGAGCCCGCCGCCGCCCAGGCGATCGTTCGTGACGAGGTTCGCAGGCACAACGACTTCGCCCTGGCGCGCGGGCTCGCCTGCGTCGATGAAGACACGACGGCGACGCGGACGGTGCTGGCCGCCGTGTCGGGCTACGGTCCCCTCCAGCCCCTGCTCGACGACCCATCGGTCGAGGAGATCTGGATCAATGCGCCCGATCAGGTGTTCTGTGCCCGGGGCGGGCGCAGCGAGCGGGTGACGACCGCTCTGACCGCCGAGCTCGTGCGAGACATCGTCGAGCGCATGCTCCATGCCGCCGGCCGCCGCGTGGACTTGAGCCATCCGTTCGTCGACGCCTCGCTCCCCGACGGCTCCCGGCTTCACGTGGTCATTCCCGACATCACGCGTGATCACTGGTCGGTGAACATTCGCAAGTTCGCCCCCCAACGCCGCACCCTCGACGACCTCGTCCACGCCGGCGCGATGCCGTCTGGGGCTGCGGACCTTCTGTCGTCGATCATGGCCGAGGGGAGCAACGTCCTGGTCTCCGGCGCGACGCAGGCCGGAAAGACGACGCTCCTCGGCGCCCTGCTGTCCACCCGCCCCGCCGATCAGCGGCTGGTGACGGTGGAGGAGACGTTCGAGCTCGCAGTGGCCGCGGGGGATGTCGTCGCGCTGCAAGGACGTCCGCCGAGCCTCGAGGGCACGGGAGAGGTGACGCTCCGCCGGCTCGTGAAGGAAGCACTCCGGATGAGACCGGACCGGCTTGTGATCGGGGAGGTCAGGGACGCCGAAGCCCTCGATCTTCTCCTTGCGCTCAACACCGGCGTTCCCGGTGCCGCGACGATCCACGCCAACAGCGCCTCCGAGGCACTGCGCAAGCTCGCGTCGCTGCCGCTGCTGGCCGGCCGAAACATCGACCCTGCGTTCGTGCTCCCCGCCGTCGCAGCATCGGTGCACGTCGTGGTGCACTGCGCCCGACGCTCGGACGGACAGCGGTTCGTTGCGGAGATCGTGCGCACGACGGGAGCCTGCGGCGACGGCACCGTCCGCACCGTGCCGGTGTACGTAGCGGGCCGCGGATGACCGTCGTCTGGGGCGGCACGCTGGCAGCGGGGATCCTGCTCGCGCTGGCACCCTGGCTGTGGCCGGCGGACAGGACG
>CALANM010000212.1 GCA_937926065.1 uncultured Microbacterium sp. | reverse complement strand
CACGGTGGCGTGGCCGAGCGGCTAGGCACCGGCCTGCAAAGCCGTTTACACGGGTTCGAATCCCGTCGCCACCTCCACTCCCGGTCCCGACCGGCAAGCATGATCTCGGGCGATTGGCGCAGCGGTAGCGCGCTTCCCTGACACGGAAGAGGTCACTGGTTCGATCCCAGTATCGCCCACCACACAGAAACCCCCGGCTGGCCGGGGGTTTTCTTCTTCCCACGTTCCCTTGCGGCACCGCCCTGCCGCGTGCGGACGTCGTCGCACTAGGCTCACCCCATGGCTCATCTCGTGCTGTCCGTGGTCGGAGAAGACCGCGCAGGACTCGTCAACGCCCTCGCCGACACCGTCGCCGCGCACGGAGGCAACTGGGAGCGCAGTGAGCTGACAGAGCTCGCGGGCGCGTTCGCCGGAATCGTCCTGGTGACGGTGCCGGACGAGCGCGCTGACGAGCTCACCGAGGCGCTGCGGTCTCTCGATGGACTGCTGCGGGTCACGGCGCACTCCGGAGCCGTGCCGGCGGCGCCGGCGGGACGCACGCTGAGCTTCACCGTGCTCGGCAACGACCGTCCCGGCATCGTCCGCGACGTGACGGCAGCCGTCAGCTCTCACGCTCTGAGCATCGACGCCTTCACCAGCCGCACGCTCGACGCCCCGATGGCGGGAGGGACGCTGTTCGAGGCGACGGTGACCGTCCGCGTGCCAGAGCACTCTGACGCCGCTCCGATCGTCGCCGCCCTCGAGCGGCTGGCAGATGAGATCCAGGTCGACCTCTCGCTCGGCTGAGCCGTGGAACTCGTCGACCGCGTCCGCGCCGACCTGCGAGCCGTCGCCGACCCCTCGCGTGCGGCGGGGCAGCGGGCGTACATGAAGTCGGCGATGCCGTTCCTCGGCGTTCGAGTGCCCGAGGCCCGGCGCATCGCCCGAAGCGCGGCGAAAGGCGAGTCGGATGCCGACGTGCTCCGTCGAGCTTCCCGGGCGCTGTGGGACGACGCCCAGCATCGCGAGGAGCGCTATGCAGCCCAGGCGCTTGTGGCGCTGCGACCCCTGCGGGGCGACCTGTCGAACATCCCGCTCATCGAGCACATGGTGCGTACGGGCCAGTGGTGGGATTTCGTGGACGAGCTGACGGGTCGTGTCGCCGAGCTGCACGACCGGCACCCGAAGGAGACGGCCGACCTCGCACGCCGCTGGAGCCGCGACCCAGACGTCTGGATGCGCCGGCTCGCGATCCTCTCGCAACTGAGGAGGCGAGACCGCACCGACTTCCGCCTCCTCGACGACGTCATCGCGCCGAATGCGACCGAGCGGGAGTTCTTCATACGAAAGGCGATCGGCTGGGCGCTCCGAGACGCTGCCCGCACGGATCCCGACTGGGTGCGCCGATGCGTCGACCGACACGGGCTCAGCTCGCTCAGCCGACGCGAGGCGCTCAAGCATCTCTGACGAGGCATCGATGCAGGCGCTCGCATCAGAGGGCGAGGGGGACGACGGCGGCGAAGACCGTGAGAGGAGCGGCCAGGGCGCCGAGCAGCGCATATCGCGTCCACGGAACCTCGATGCCGACGGCCTTCAGACGCTGATGCCACAGCAGGGTCGCCAGCGACGCCCATGGTGTGATGAGCGGACCGGCGTTCACGCCGATGAGGAGAGCGGCCAGCCGTTCGGGCGTGCCCGCCGCCGACTCGAGCGCGAGGTAGGCAGGCAGATTGTTGCCGACATTCGCCGCAAGGGTGCCAGCTCCGGCCAGCCGCCAGAGATCCCCTGGTCCGGTGCCTTCGCCCATGACCGCGACGAGCGCCTCGCGGAGTCCGAGCCGCTCCGCCACCGCGACCGCGACGAAGAGACCCGACGCGAACACGAGCAGCGACCAGGGAACGAGTCGAAGGCGCAGGATGTCGGGGGAGCGCCACGCGAAGAAGGCAACGAGCACGAGCGCCGCCGCCGTCGCTGGCATCCATGGCTCCAGTCCGCTCACCAGCAGCGGCATCATCACGACGACGACCGTCGCCGCGAACCGCAGCTGCGGGCGGTCGGCGATCGCGGGCGACGGCGCGGGGACGAACGAGCCGCGCAGGGCCCGGCGGAACACGAGTGCGAGGATCAGCGTCGAGACGAGGATCGCGACCGCCGCCGAGCCTCCGAGCAGCGCGACGAAGCCGGCCGCATCACTGCGATCAAGGCGTGCCACCGCCAGCAGATTCGTCAGGTTCGAGACGGGCAGCACGAGCGAGGCGGTGTTGGCCAGCCACACCGTCGTGAAGGCGAACGGCAGGGGAGGAAGACCGTGGCTGCGCGCCACCGCCACCACGACAGGGGTCAGCAGCACGGCGGTGGTGTCGAGGGAGAGGAACGCCGTCGTCACAGCGGCCAGGGCGACGACGGCGGCCCACAGCATCCAGGTGCGTCCCCGCGCGATGCGGGCGAGCAGGGAGGCCGCGACGTCGAACACGCCCGCGGTCGCCGCGAGCTCCGCCACGATCGTCGCCGACACGACGAACAGCAGGACCGGCCATACGCGCGCGCCCGCTGCGAGCACGTCGGACATCCGCACAGCGCCCACACCGACGGCCGCCGCCCCCAGGAGCAGCAGGACGGCTCCGACGACGGCGAGCTTCACGTGATCCATCATCGCGCCTGCGCCGGAGCCGCTCGCACGGCGGCGGTAGACTCGATGCATGGAACATCGCCGGATCCTCGCCACGGCTGTCGTCGCGCGCACCGGCACGCGAACGCTTCGCGCCTGAGCGGGCAGGTCGCGTCACGCGTCCGAAGCTGAGCATTTCTTTCCGAGCCACCTTCTGGAGAAGTTCCCTTGACTGATGTCATCACCCCGTCGGATGTGTCCTACCCGGCCGACGGATTCGCCCTGTTCCCGGACCGCTCCGTCGTCGCGCTTCGCGTCAACGGCGAACTGAGAGATCTCGCCACGGTGGTCCAAGCCGACGACGCGGTCGAGCCCATCACGGTCGACAGCCCTGACGGCCTTGCGATCCTCAGGCACTCGACGGCGCACATTCTGGCCCAGGCGGTCCAGCGCATCCGCCCGCAGGCGAACCTCGGCATCGGCCCGCCGATCGTCGACGGCTTCTACTACGACTTCGGGGTCGACGAGCCCTTCACTCCCGAGGACCTCAAGGCGATCAAGAAGGAGATGGAGCGCATCGTCCGCGAGGGTCAGCGCTTCGTCCGCCGCGTCGTGACCGAAGACGAGGCCCGTGCCGAGCTCGCCCGCGAGCCCTTCAAGCTCGAGCTCATCGGGCTCAAGGGCGGGTCGAAGGAGGCCGCCGAGGGTGCCTCGGTGGAGGTCGGTGCCGGCGAGCTGACGATCTACGACAACGTCACCCGCGACGGCGAGACCGCCTGGAAGGACCTCTGCCGCGGACCGCACGTGCCCAGCACTCGCATGGTCGGCAACGGGTGGGATCTCACTCGCATCGCCGGCGCATACTGGCGCGGCAGTGAGAAGAACCCGCAGCTGCAGCGCATCTACGGGACCGCCTGGCCGTCGAAGGACGAGCTGCGCGCTTACCAGCACCGTCTCGAGGAGGCTGCCAAGCGCGACCACCGCAAGCTCGGCAAAGACCTCGATCTGTTCTCGTTCCCTGACGAGATCGGCTCGGGTCTGAGCGTGTGGCATCCCAAGGGCGGCATCATCCGCCAGGAGATGGAGCAGCACGCCCTCAAACGCCACCGCGAGGGCGGGTACACCTACGTCTACACGCCGCACATCACCAAGCGCGACCTCTTCCTGCAGTCGAACCACCTCGTGACCTACAAGGAGGGCATGTTCCCTCCGATCCACCTCGACGAAGAGCGCAACGAGGCGGGCGAGGTGACCAAGCAGGGGGTCGACTACTACCTCAAGCCGATGAACTGCCCGATGCACATCCTCATCTACAAGGAGCGCGGGCGCAGCTACCGCGATCTGCCGATGCGGCTGTACGAGAACGGCACCGTCTACCGCTACGAGCTCTCGGGCGCCCTCCACGGCCTCACCCGCGTGCGCGGATTCACGCAGGACGACTCGCACCTGTTCGTCACTCCCGACCAGCTCGAGGCCGAGGCCGAGAAGGTGCTCGACTTCGTGCTGTCGATGCTCCGTGACTTCGGGCTCACGGAGTTCGAGCTCGAGCTCTCGATGCGTGACGACGAGAAGGAGAAGTGGATCGGTGACGAGGCGCATTGGGCGATGGCCACCGATGCGCTCCGGCGGGTCGCGCAGGCGTCGGGACTCAAGCTCACCGAGGTCGAGGGCGAGGCCGCCTTCTACGGCCCCAAGATCGATCTCAAGACCCGCGACGCCCTTGGGCGCACCTGGCAGCTGTCGACCGTGCAGATCGACTTCAACCTGCCGGAGCGGTTCGGCCTCGAGTACACCGGTCCTGACGGCGAGAAGCACCGGCCGGTGATGATCCACCGCGCCCTCTTCGGCTCGGCGGAGCGCTTCTTCGCGATCCTTCTCGAACACTATGCGGGCGCGTTCCCGGTATGGCTGTCGCCTGTGCAGGTGATCGGAATCCCCGTCGCCGAGGAGTTCGCTGACTATCTCGACGGCGTCATCGACCGGCTGCGGGCCGCGGGCGTTCGCGCCGAAGTCGACCACTCCGACGACCGCATGCAGAAGAAGATCCGCACTCACACGACTCAGAAGGTGCCGATCCAGCTCATCGCGGGTGAGACCGACCGGTCGGCAGGGACCGTGTCGTTCCGGTTCCGCGACGGGTCGCAGACCAACGGCATCCCGGTCGACGAGGCGATCGACAAGATCATCGCCGCCATCGCAGACAAAGCGCTCGTGAACACGGCCGAGGACCTGGCGTGAGTGACGGGACCGGCCTGGAGGACGCCGCGACTCTCCCGGGCGTGCCCGATGAGTTCCAGCGCCTGTGGACTCCGCACCGTATGGCGTACGTCCAGGCCGGTCCTGAGCCGCTCCGTGAGGAGTGCCCGTTCTGCGCAGCGCCGAGCAAGTCGGATGCCGAGGGCCTCATCGTCGCGCGCGGCGAGTCGGCCTACGTGCTGCTGAACCTCTTCCCGTACAACTCGGGGCACCTGCTGGTCTGCCCCTATCGTCACATCGCGACCTACGACCAGGCGACGCCCGAGGAGGTCGCTGAGATCGGCGCGCTCACGCAGACGGCCATGCGTGTGCTGCGCGAGGTCTCGGGCTGCGACGGCTTCAACATAGGCATGAATCAGGGCCGGGTCGCCGGCGCCGGTGTCGACGGCCACCTGCACCAGCATGTCGTGCCGCGGTGGGCGACGGATGCCAACTTCTTCCCGATCATCGCGAAGACCAAGGCGCTTCCGCAGCTGCTCGGCGACGTCCGGGAAGCCGTCGCCGCCGCGTGGCCCACGGCCTGAGGACGGCGGCACGGCGCCGAGAGGTCAGCGGACCTGCGTGACCTCGAACTGCAGGCGAGGGTGCGCGTAGAACTCCTGCGACTCCACCAGCTGCAGTTCGCGCTGGCCCGAGTCGTAGGTCGTGCGCAGCAGGTCGAACACGCTCGAGGTCGTGCGCGCCAGTGCCGTGGCGGCATCGCCTGTCGCACGGAGATGCGCCGTGAACAGGGCGGCCGTGACGTCCCCTGATCCGTTGGCCTTCATGGGGATGTGCGGCGTCTGCACGATCCAGGCGCCGTCTCCGGTCACCGCCAGCATCTCGATCGTGCCCTCTGGGCGGTCGGGGCGCTCCACGCTGGTGACGAGTACGGTCGACGGGCCCATGGCGCGCGCGGCGTCGGCTGAGGCGAGCGTCGACTCGAGGTCCGACGGCTCCGTCTCGGTGAGGAACCCGAGCTCGAACTGGTTGGGGGTGATGATGTCCGCCGCCGGGACGACGCGCTCGCGCAGCAGCACCGGGATGGCGGGCGCCACGAAGCAGCCGCTCTTGGCGTTGCCCATGACCGGGTCGCACGCGTAGACGGCCGACGGGTTCGCGGCCTTGACACGCGCGACCGCGTCGAGGATGACATCCGCGATGCCCTCGCTTCCCTGGTAGCCCGAGAGCACGACGTCGATCTCCGGGAGGACCCCGCGCTCCTCGACGCCCGTGATGACGTCACGGACGTCGTCAGGGCTGATGAGCGGTCCGCGCCACGCGCCATAGCCCGTGTGGTTGGAGAAGTTGACGGTGTAGACGGGGAGGACCTCCACTCCGATGCGCTGCAGCGGGAACACCGCGGCGGAGTTGCCCACGTGGCCGTACGCGACGGCGGACTGGATCGACAGGATCTTCATGGGATGTCATCCCACCTTCCGGGTTGAGGCGACTGCCGCGATCGCGGCGGCGAGGTCGGATGCCAGGCGCTCGGCGTCGGCATCCGCGAGGTCGTGCACGGTGAGTCTCAGATGCTCCTCGGCCGTGGCCTCCGCGAGCACGAACTCGTCGCCGGGGCGTGCGAGCCATCCGCGGCGCATCAGCTGCTCGCAGACGGGGCGTGCGGGCACGGGGAGGGAGACCCACAGGTTGAGTCCGTCGCCGACCGCCGCGGGGATGCCGTGCGCGACGAGACGCTCAGCGAAGGCGGCGTTGCGGCCTGCATAGTGCGTCGACGCCGCCTCGATCCGGGCGACGACAGCGGAGTCGGTGAGCAGGGCGGTCACGAGACGCTGGAGAAGGTGACTGACCCAGGTGGTGCCGGGACTGAGCCGCATCGCGAGGCGATCCGCCGTCTCGGGGTCGGATGCGGTGACAGCCAGGCACATGTCGGGTCCGAGGAACTTCGACACCGACCTCACGAGGGCCCACCGGCGGTGACCGGGACCTATGAGCGAGTGGAAGGGCGAACGCGAGAGCAGCGAGAAGTGATCGTCTTCGATGATGAGCACATACGGGTGGTCGGCGAGCACCTCTCGCAGCGCTGCGGCTCGACCGGCGCTGAGGCTCGCTCCGGTGGGGTTCTGAGCGCGCGGGGTGCAGACGACGGCGCGGGCGCCGGCGTCGAGGGCGGCTCGCAGTCCGGCCACGGTCATGCCCTCCTCGTCGACCGGGACCGCGACGGGACGGTATCCCGCGAGACGCACGGTGTTCATGCTCGACAGAAAGCACGGGTCCTCGAGAGCCACCGCGTCGTCACGAGTGAGAGCCTGAGCGAGCAGCCGCTCGATGGCGTCCGACGCTCCGCTCGTGACCGTGAGGCGAAGGTCGAGAGCCGGGTCGATCGCTCCACGCATCCACTCCCACGCCCAGCGCTCGAGGTCGGGGTCGATGACCGGCTCGCCGTAGAGGACGGGGCGGCCGGCGATGGCGGCGAGTGCGGGGGACAGGTCTGGAATGAGAGACGGGTCGGGATTTCCGGTGCCGATGTCGCGCAGCACCGAGTCGGCTGCGAATCCCTCCTGTGCGACGGGAGCGCGGCCCGCCACAAGGGTGCCGCCGCGGCCGCGCGTGACGACGAGCCCTGCTTGCGTGAGCTGACGGTAGGCGGCGACGACGGTGTTGCGGTTGACGCCGAGGCGGTCGGCCAGTGACCGGACGGGCGGCAGGGCGTCGCCGGCACGCAGCGTCCCCTTCTCGACGAGCGTGCGGACGCTGTCGGCGATCTCGGCTGCCGAGCCTCCGACGATGTCGTCGCTCGTGCCGGCCTCTTGCGTCTGCATGCAATGCATCCTACGTGCTCGGCCATGCTAGCGTTTGGCCTATGCCAATGCTGCGGACTGTTCCGCAGCGCTCAGGAAAGGGACCGAAGTGACCACCACCGGATCGTCGCGCGTCAAGCGCGGCCTCGCCGAGATGCTCAAGGGCGGCGTCATCATGGACGTCGTCACGCCGGAACAGGCGAAGATCGCCGAAGACGCCGGAGCCGTCGCCGTCATGGCGCTCGAGCGCGTCCCCGCCGACATCCGTGCACAGGGCGGCGTCTCTCGCATGAGCGATCCCGACATGATCGACGGCATCATCGACGCCGTCTCGATCCCGGTCATGGCGAAAGCCCGCATCGGTCACTTCGTCGAGGCGCAGGTGCTGCAGGAGCTCGGCGTCGACTACATCGACGAGTCCGAGGTGCTCTCGCCGGCCGACTACGTGAACCACATCGACAAATGGCAGTTCACCGTCCCCTTCGTCTGCGGCGCGACCGACCTCGGCGAGGCGCTTCGTCGTATCAACGAAGGCGCCGCCATGATCCGCTCGAAGGGGGAGGCCGGCACCGGTGACGTCTCGGAGGCGACCAAGCACATCCGCAAGATCAAGAGCGAGATCAACCGTCTGCGCTCCATGACCAAGGACGAGCTGTACGTCGCCGCGAAGGAGCTGCAGGCACCCTACGAGCTCGTCGCCGAGGTCGCCGAGACCGGATCCCTGCCCGTCGTCCTCTTCGTCGCGGGGGGCGTTGCAACGCCGGCTGATGCGGCGATGATGATGCAGATGGGTGCCGACGGCGTCTTCGTCGGCTCAGGCATCTTCAAGAGCGGCAATCCCGCGCAGCGGGCCGCCGCCATCGTCAAGGCCACGACCTTCTACGACGACGCGAAGGTGATCGCCGATGTGTCCCGCGGTCTCGGTGAGGCGATGGTCGGCATCAACGTCGCCGATCTTCCTGCGCCGCACCGCCTCGCCGAACGTGGCTGGTGACGTTCGCGTCGGCGTGCTCGCCCTGCAGGGCGATGTCCGTGAGCACCTGCGAGTGCTGACGGCTCTCGGCGCCGACGCTGTTCCCGTGCGCCGGCCCGAGGAGCTCGCCTCGGTGCGCGGCCTCGTCCTCCCCGGCGGGGAGTCGAGCGTCATCGACAAGCTGGCGCGCGCCTTCGGCATGCAGGGAGCGCTCCGTCAGGCGATCGCGGACGGGCTGCCCGTGTACGGCACGTGTGCGGGGCTCATCCTGCTGGCCGACCGCATCACCGACGGCATCGCCGGGCAGCAGACTCTCGGCGGGCTCGACGTGACGGTGCGGCGCAATGCCTTCGGCAGTCAGGTCGACTCGTTCGAGACCGATCTCGAGGTCCCGGTGCTCGGCGAACCCCCCGTGCATGCTGTCTTCATCCGGGCGCCCCTCGTCGTCGAGACCGGCCCGGGCGTCGAGATCCTCGCTGCCCTCGACGACGGTCGTGTCGTCGCGGTGCGCCAGGGCGCGCTGCTCGGCACGTCGTTTCACCCCGAGGTGTCCGGCGAGACCCGGTTCCACGAGCTGTTCCTGTCGATGGCACGCGCCGCCTGAGGGCACGTCAGAGAGTGGCCGACAGCCGCGCGATCGCTTCGATCGTGAGGTCGATGTCTGCATCGGTCGTCGCCCAAGACGACATCGAGCACCGCAGCACGGCTCGCCCGCGCCATTCCGCGCCGGTAAGAGCCGCCGTGCCGTCGGCGAGGATCGCCCTTCCGAGGGCGCGCGTGCGCTCGTCGTCGTCGAGCCGGAACATGACCTGGGTGTACACGACGTCATTGACGACGCTCACCCCGCGGATGCCGCCGAGCCCGTCGGCGAGCCGCAGCGCATTGCGATGCAGGCGGTCGACGAGTTCCGCGACCCCCGCGCTGCCGAGGCTGCGCAGCGCCGCCCACGCGGGGACGCCCCGGGCTCGACGCGACAGCTCGGGGGCGACATCCCAGGGATCGAGGCTCGCGAACATCAGGTAGTCGCCACCGGTGCGGAACATGGCGATCGCGTCGGCGGGATCGCGCACGATCGCCATCCCGCTGTCGTACGGGACGTTGAGCGTCTTGTGCGCGTCGGTGGTCCAGGAGTCCGCCGCGCCGACGCCCGCTGTCAGGTGCTCGAGCCGCGGGGAGGCGGCCGCCCACAGCCCGAACGCACCGTCGACGTGGACCCAGGCTCCGTGGTCGCGTGCGATCGGGATCAGCTCATCGAAAGGGTCGAAGGCGCCGGTATGCACTTCCCCGGCCTGGAGACAGACGATCGCCGGCCCGTCAGACTCCGCCAGCGCAGAAGTCAGCCCTGCGACGGTCATCCGCCCGTCGTCGTCGGAGCGCGCGACGACGAGCTCGGACGACCCGATGCCGCAGAACCGCGCCGCCCGGTCGATCGATCCATGGCGGTCGCCGCCCACGACGAGGCGAACAGCGGGCGCCCCGCGCAGCCCGGAGGCGGTGAGGTCCCAGCCCGCTCGTCGGAGAACGGAGTGCTGAGCCGACGCGAGACAGACGTAGTTCGACACCTGCGCGCCCGTCACGAAGCCGACGGCCGCCGTGTCCGGAAGGCCCAGCAGCTCGCACACCCAGCGCCCCGCGACGCGTTCGATCCCGACCGTCGCGGTCGTCATCGTGCTCGAGCCGGAGTTCTGATCCCACGCCGACACCAGCCAGTCCGATGCGAGCGCGGCAGGGAGCGTGCCGCCGATCACGAAGCCGAAGAAGCGCCCTCCCGGGATCGCGACGAGCCCGGGATCGGCTGTGGCGGCCAGATCCTCGATGACCTGAGCAGGGTCTTCCCCTGTCACCGGCAGTGGGCCCCCGAACGCCTCTGTCATCTCGTCGAGACCGGCCCTCGGCCAGACGGGCCGTGACCCGAGCGTGTCGAGGAAGCGCACGGCCGCCGCGTGGGCGGCATCCAGAGCCCGTCGTCTCTCGTCCATGTGAGGAGAGTGTCCTCGCCGACGCTCCCAGATGCAACGGGTGGGCCGCAGGCGCCGAGGGAGCGTCTGCGGGAGACCCGGCGCGCACCTTTAGACTGGAGCCTATGTCCGGACACTCAAAATGGGCGACGACGAAGCACAAGAAGGCCGTGATCGATGCGCGCCGTGCCAAGTCGTGGGCCAAGCTCATCAAGAACATCGAAGTCGCCGCGAAGCTCGGAGGCCCGGACCTGCAGGGGAACCCGACGCTGTTCGACGCCGTTCTGAAGGCGAAGAAGACGTCCGTCCCCAAAGACAACATCGATCGCGCCATCAAGCGCGGCGCCGGCATCGGCGGCGAGTCGGTCGAGTACACCTCGATCATGTACGAGGGGTACGGGCCCAACGGAGTAGCCCTCATGATCGAGTGTCTGACCGACAACAAGAACCGCGCCGCCGCGGAGGTGCGCACGGCGCTCTCGCGCAACGGCGGCACGCTCGCTGACCCGGGGTCGGTCGCGTACAACTTCCACCGCAAGGGCGTCATCGTGGTCTCCGGTGAGGGCACGACCGAAGACGACGTCATGATGGCGGCGCTCGAGGCCGGCGCCGAGGAGATCGAGCCGCATGCTCAGGGCTACGAGGTGATCACCGACCCGTCGGAGCTGGTCGCGGTCCGCACGGCGATCCAGGAGGCGGGCCTCGAGTACGAGTCCGCGGACGTCGAGTTCGTGCCTTCGCTCAAGGTCGAGATCGACGCCGAGACGGCCCGCAAGGTGTTCCGCCTCATCGATGCGCTCGAGGACAGCGATGACGTGCAGAACGTGTTCAGCAACTTCGACCTGACGCCCGAGGTGCAGGCCGAACTCGAAGCCGAAGAGGACTGACCGGCCTCAGCTGCATCTCCGCGTTTCACGGGCGGATGCCGTGACCTTCCGCATAGCGTGAGGTCGTGGCATCCGCTCTTCGCGTTCTCGGAATCGACCCCGGCCTCACCCGCTGCGGTGTCGGGGTCGTCGACGTCGACGTGGATCGCTCCGCCTCGCTGGTGCACGTCGGCGTCGTGCGCAGTGACAGCGGCGCACCGATCCACGAGCGGCTCGCTGTCATCGCGTCCGGTCTCCGCGAGATCGTCGAAGCGCTCTCGCCCGACGTGGTGGCCGTCGAGAGGGTCTTCGCCCAGCACAACCACCAGACCGTCATGGGAACGGCGCAGGCGAGCGGCATCGCGCTGCTGATCGCGGGGGAGCGGGGTCTTCCGGCGGCGACGCACACGCCGTCGGAGGTGAAGGCGGCGATCACCGGCTACGGCGCCGCCGACAAGCGGCAGGTGCAGGCGATGGTCGCCCGTGTTCTGCGGCTGGACTCTCTTCCCCAGCCCGCCGCTGCCGCCGATGCCCTCGCCATCGCCCCGTGCCACGCGTGGCGACGGGGCGGCGCAGGGGCGTCGGCACCGGGGGCGGCGCTCACGCCCGCGCAGCAGCGCTGGGCCGAGGCCGAGCGCCTGGCGCGGCGATGACACGCGCACGCCGAGGTCGACGGCGAGGGGAAGAGCGTGTCGCTCGAACAAATGTCCGAACGCTCGCCTAGGCTCGCCTCATGATCTCCTCACTGCGCGGCCGCGTCCTTCACCTGGAGGCCGAGAGCGTCGTCATCGACGTCGGCGGTGTCGGTTTCGCCGTCGCCGTGACACCTCAGCTAGCGCGCGAGTTCCACGTGGGCGACGAGATCGTGCTGCACACGACGCTCATCGTGCGGGAGGACGCGCTCTCGCTGTACGGCTTCCGCGAGCGTGAGGAGCTCGTCGTCTTCACGCAGCTGCTCGGGGTGTCGGGCGTCGGTCCCAAGTCGGCCATCGGGGTGCTGTCGTCGCTGACCGTCGCGCAGATCGCAGAGGCCGTGGCCGCAGAAGACGACGCGCCGTTCCGACGCGTCTCCGGGATCGGCCCCAAGACGGCGAAGCTCATCGTCGTGCAGCTCGCAGGCAAGCTGTCGGCGCCTGCCGTGTCCGCGGGGGCCGCGTCAGCGCCGCCGGCGGCGTCGATCGCCGCTCAGGTCGTCGCGGCGCTCGTGGCGCTGGGCTGGAACGAGCGTGTCTCCACCGAGGCGGTCGCGGCGGTGACGCCGGAGGCGGCTGCAGACGAGAAGACGTCCGTTCCGGCCCTGCTCAAGCGGGCGCTCGCGCACCTGGGGCCGGCGCGCATGGAGCAGGCTCGTGGCTGAGGCGTTCGACCCCGCTCTGGCGGAAGACGACACCGAGCTCGCCGTCGAGGGTGCGCTGCGTCCGTCTTCGCTGTCGGAGTTCGTCGGGCAGCAGAAAGTGCGTGGTCAGCTCCAGCTCCTGCTCGACGCCGCTCGCCTGCAGCAGCGGCCGCCCGACCACATCCTCCTGTCGGGCCCTCCCGGACTCGGCAAGACCACGCTCGCGATGATCGTCGCGCACGAGAGCGAGCGCCCACTGCGCATGTCGAGCGGTCCGGCCATTCAGCATGCCGGAGACCTGGCCGCCCTGCTGTCGAGCCTCGTGCCCGGAGAGGTGCTCTTCATCGACGAGATCCATCGCATGGCGCGCTCGGCGGAGGAGATGCTCTACCTCGCGATGGAGGATTTCCGCATCGACATCATGGTCGGCAAGGGCGCGGGCGCCACGAGCATCCCTCTGGATCTGGCGCCGTTCACCCTGGTCGGCGCGACGACCCGCTCCGGCCTGCTGCCGAACCCGCTGCGCGACCGCTTCGGGTTCACCGCGCACCTGGAGTACTACGAGCCCCACGAGCTCGAGCAGGTGATCGCCCGCTCCTCGGCGGTTCTCGGCATCGAAGTGCCGAAGGCGGCGCGCGCTGAGATCGCCCGGCGCTCCCGTGGCACACCCCGCATCGCGAACCGCCTCCTGCGGCGCGTGCGCGACTACGTCATCGTCCACGGCGGCTCCGGAATCGAGGGAGCGGCCACCGAGGCGCACGTCTCCGCCGCGCTCGACCTCTACGACGTCGACGAGATCGGCCTCGACCGTCTCGACCGGTCGGTGCTGGACGCCGTCGTGCGTCGCTTCCGCGGCGGGCCGGTCGGCCTGAACACGCTCGCGGTCACGGTGGGCGAGGAGGCGGAGACGATCGAATCGGTCGTCGAGCCTTATCTCGTGCGCATCGGGTTCCTCGGCCGCACGCCGCGCGGACGCGTCGCGACCCCCGAGGCCTACACGCATCTCCGTATTCCTCAGCCAGACGGGGCGCTGAGACTCGATGACCTATAATCGCTGAAGGCTCTCGCCGGTTCTTCTCTCTGTATTGCCGCATCGTGCGGCGTGCCCGTCGTGAAAGGCGTCCACAACTCCATGGTCTTCGCAACAACTCAGGACGCTCAGCAGCTCGATCCCGTCTCGGCGTTCTTCGCCCAGTACGGCATGCTGATCATCCTTGTCGTGCTCATCGTCTTCATGTTCTGGAGCTCGCGTCGCCGCGCGCAGAAGATGAAGGCCGAGCAGGAGAACAAGCAGCGTGCCATGGTGCCCGGTGCCAAGGTCCTGCTCCAGGGCGGCCTCTACGGCACTCTCGTGTCGTTCGACGCCGAAGACCTGTCGCGTCCGGCGGTCATCGCCCTCGCGCCCGGCGTCGAGGTCGAGGTCCACAGCCAGGCCGTGCTCCGCGTCGTCGACGACGAAGAGAATGGCGAGCCCGTCGAGTCGGGCGTGGTCGACGCAGCTGAGGCAGACCAGCCCTCCGTCTCCAGCGACGATGTGACCCCGGGCGCCGACGACAAGCCCCAGGCCTGATCTTCCGAATCCCGTCGTTCACCCGAAGGACTCTCTGTGGCCGCTCCCACCCCCGTTCGTCATGCGTGGCGGGCCCTGACGGGCCTCGTCGTGCTCACGGCGCTCCTGTTCGGCATCAACGCTCTCGGCGTGTATGTCTTCACCGATTCCGAGGGCAACCCGGGCAGCTCGTGGGTGCCTGAGCTGGCGCTCGACCTGCAGGGCGGAACGCAGATCGTGCTTGAGGCGAAGACGCCCGACGGTGCGCAGCCGTCCCCTGAGCAGATGGAGCAGGCGGCCTCGATCATCCGTCAGCGCGTCGACGCATCAGGCGTCGGCGAGGCCGACATCACCACGCAGGCCGGCAATCAGATCGTCGTCCAGGTCCCCGGCCAGGCCGACGAGGAGACGCGCAACCGCATCGAGGCCTCCGCGCAGCTTCAGCTGCGAGCCGTCATCTACACCGCCGCGCCGTCGACGACGTTCGTGGGAGAAGACGGCAAGGAGACGCCGTATCCGACGCCCGACCCGACGCTCAACGCGAGCCCCACCGCCGAGCCGACGGACGGCAGCGACCCCAGCTGGGTCACCGACGCCCTGTACGCGGAGTTCCTGGCGTACGACTGCGCGGACCCGTCGAACGACCCGGCGAACGAGCCGAAAGACCAGCCGCTCATCACGTGTGAGGCCGACGGCACGGCCAAGTACATCCTCGGCCCCGTCGAGCTCGACGGCTCGGCGATCTCCGACGCCACCAACGGACTGAACACGCAGACCAACCAGTGGGCCGTCAACATCGTCTTCGATGGCCAGGGCACCGAGACATTCGGCAAGATCAGCCAGCGTCTCTACGGTGAGACCGCACCGCGCAGTCAGTTCGCGTTCGTGCTCGACGGCCGTGTCCTGTCGGCACCGTCGATGAACGCCGTCATCCTCGACGGCAAGCCGCAGATCACCGGAAACTTCACGCAGGAGTCCTCGAAGACCCTTGCCGACCAGCTCAAGTACGGTGCCCTCCCGCTGAGCTTCGAGGTGCAGAGCTCCAACTCGATCTCCGCGACCCTCGGCTCGCAGCAGCTGCAGATCGGTCTCGTCGCCGGTCTCATCGGCCTCGCGCTTGTCGCCGTGTACTCGCTCCTCGTCTACCGCTCGCTGGGCTTCGTGATCATCGCGTCGCTCGCGGTCATGGGTGTGCTCACGTACATCACCCTGTGCATCCTCGCCTGGCGCATGGGCTTCCGCCTGTCTCTGGCCGGAGTCGCGGGCCTGATCGTGACGATCGGCTTCACGGCTGACTCGTTCATCGTGTACTTCGAGCGCATCCGAGACGAGCTGCGCGATGGCAAATCGATCACGGGCGCCGTCGAAGACGGCTGGGGGCGCGCGAAGCGCACGATCTACATCTCGAAGTCGATCAACATCCTCGCGGCCGTCGTGCTGTACATCCTCGCCGACGCCACGGTGAAGGGCTTCGCGTTCACTCTCGGCCTCACGACGCTGATCGACATCCTGATCTTCATCGCTTTCACGCACCCGGTGCTGCAGCTGCTGGCACGCACGAGATTCTTCGGCAGCGGTCACCCGCTGTCCGGTCTCGACCCTCAGGCGCTCGGCGCCGTGTATCGCGGTCGCGCGCAGTTCCGGGCACCCGTCGATGCCGGCGGAAGGACCGCCGCGCAGCGGCGCGCCTCGCGCTCGCGCGGCGAGGCGGAACGCCGTCAGACGATCGCCGAGCGCAAGCTCGCCCAGCAGAGCGCCGATGCGCGCTCCACGACGGAGGGAGACGACTGATGCGCTCCATGAATCAGCTCGGCAACGACCTCTACACGGGGAAGACCTCCTTCCCCTTCGTGGGTCGCCGGCGCCTGTGGTTCATCATCGCGGCCGTTCTCGTGATCGGCGCGGCGCTCGTGCCCGTGTTCCGCCCCGTCCAGTTCTCGATCGAGTTCACCGGCGGTTCGCAGTTCACCGTCAACGGCGTCGACCAGCCCGACCAGCTGCTCGCGACGGATGCCGTTCAGGAAGTGGTGCCGGGCGCCACAACGAAGGTCACCACGATCGGTGATGACGCCGTTCGCGTGCAGACCGACCAGATGACCGACCCTGAGACACGCGCCGTCACCGCGGCCCTCGCCGAGGTCTACGGCGTCGACGAGGAGAGCGTGAGCTCGTCGTTCATCGGACCCAGCTGGGGACAGGATGTCACACGCCAGTCGCTCTGGGGCCTCGCGATCTTCCTCGCGCTGACGTTCCTGATCCTCGCGATCTACTTCCGCACCTGGAAGATGTCTGTCGCCGCGATCATCGGTCTGGTCGACGTCCTCGTCATCACGATCGGCATCTACGCGGTCTTCGGCTTCGAGATCTCGCCCGCCGCGGTCATCGGATTCCTGACGATCCTGTCGTACTCGCTGTATGACACGACGGTCGTGTTCGACAAAGTGCGCGAGAACACCTCGGAAGACGGTGACAAGTCGGGCCGGACGTTCGGTGAATCCGTCAACCTCGCCGTCAACCAGACGCTCGTGCGCTCGATCAACACGACGATCGTGGCCGCCCTGCCGACCGGTGCGATCCTCTTCATCGGCGCTCTCTGGCTCGGTGCACAGACGCTCACCGACATCTCACTGTCGATCTTCGTCGGAACGATCGTCGCGGCCTACTCGACGCTGTTCGTCGCCGCGCCGCTCTACTCGCTCCTGCGGGAGAACGAGCCGGAGACCGCGCAGCGCGACGAGCGAGTGCGGGCGGCGCGCGAGAAGGCGCTCACCGGGGCGTGAGCCTCGGCTCCAGGCGTAGGATTGAAGGATTCTCGATCGCGGAGGTGACCGGATGACCGACACGGTGTCGTCGGGCTCCACCTCGCCTTCGAGTTCTCTGCGGCGCCTCGTGCCGAGGCTGTTCTCTCGCGCGCCCTCGCGCAACGGCGTAGAGCAGCTCATCCGTGCGGTGCGCATGCATCACCCGCGCGGCGACATCGCGATCATCGAGCGCGCATACCAGACGGCCGCGCGGGCACACGCGGGCCAGAAGCGCCGGAGCGGCGAGCCTTACATCACGCACCCGCTGGCCGTCGCGCAGATCCTCGCGGAACTCGGCCTCGGCCCGCGCGCGATCGCCGCCGCGCTCCTCCACGACACCGTCGAAGACACCGACTACAGTCTCGACCAGCTCCGAGAGGAGTTCGGCGCCGAGGTGGCGATGCTCGTCGACGGCGTCACCAAGCTCGACAAGGTCAAGTACGGTGACGCAGCCCAGGCCGAGACGGTCCGAAAGATGATCGTCGCGATGTCCAAGGACATCCGCGTGCTCCTCATCAAGCTCGCCGACCGCCTGCACAACGCGCGCACATGGGGCTTCGTGCCACCCGAGAAGGCTGCGAAGAAGGCCACAGAGACTCTCGAGATCTACGCACCGCTCGCGCACCGCCTCGGCATCCAGGCCATCAAGAGCGAACTCGAAGACCTGTCGTTCGCCGTGCTGCATCCCAAGCTTTACGTCGAGATCGACAGCCTCGTCAAGCAGCGCACGCCACAGCGCGAGCAGTACGTCCACTCCGTGATCGAGGCTGTCGAGGCCGACCTGCGGGACCTCCGCATCCGCGGCCGGGTCATGGGGCGCCCCAAGCAGCTGTACTCCGTGTATCAGAAGATGGTCGTGCGTGGCCGGGAGTTCGACGACATCTACGACCTCATCGGCATCCGCGTGCTGGTCAACACGGTGCGCGACTGCTACGCCGTCCTCGGCGCGATCCATGCTCGCTGGACTCCGATCCCGGGGCGGTTCAAGGACTACATCGCGACTCCCAAGTTCAACCTCTACCAGTCCCTCCACACGACCGTGATCGGTCCCGGGGGGCGCACCGTCGAGATCCAGATCCGCACCAACGAGATGCACCAGCAGGCCGAGTACGGTGTCGCGGCGCACTGGAAGTACAAGGAGCGGATGAATGGCGGCAAGACCGACGGGAAGTCGGTCGACACCGATATGGCCTGGCTCGCGCGGATCTCCGATTGGCAGGCCGAGACGGCCGACCCCAGCGAATTCCTCGACTCGCTGCGCTTCGAGATCGGGGCGAAGGAGGTGTACGTCTTCACTCCGAAAGGCCGCGTCATCGGCCTCCCGGCCGGCGGAACTCCTGTCGACTTCGCGTACGCCGTCCACACCGAGATCGGTCATCGAACGATGGGCGCCAAGGTCAATGGCCGCCTCGTGCCGCTCGAGTCGGAGCTCCACTCGGGTGACGTCGTTGAGGTCTTCACATCGAAGAACCCCGACGCCGGCCCCAGCCAGGACTGGCTCACCTTCGTCAAGTCGACTCGTGCTCGCAGCAAGATCCGCAGCTGGTTCACCAAGGAGCGGCGCGACGAGGCGATTGAACAAGGCAAGGATGCGATCGCCCGGGCGATGCGCCGCCAGAACCTGCCGCTGCAGCGCCTCATGAGCCAGGACTCGTTCACCGAGGTCGCGCACCAGCTGCGCTACGAAGACGTCACAGCGCTTTACGCGGCGGTCGGCGAAGGACACGTCTCGACCCAGTCGGTCATCGAGAAGGTCACAGCTCTCGTCAGCACCCGTGAAGACACGTCCACCGGCCCTATCGATCTGCCTCCCGTCGGCCGTTCCAAGGCGCCGCGCGGCGGCGACTCGGGCGTGCTGGTGCGTGGAGCGCCCGACATCCTCGTCAAGCTCGCCAAGTGCTGCACACCGGTGCCTGGCGACGAGATCATCGGGTTCGTCACGCGCGGCAGCGGGGTCTCGGTGCACCGATCGGACTGCACGAACGTCAAGTCACTGCGAGACGACCCCGACCGTATGATCGACGTGACGTGGGCGCCGACCACCAAGAGCGTCTTCCTCGTACACATCCAGGTCGAAGCACTCGACCGCTCGGGTCTCCTCAGCGACATCACGCGCGTGCTCAGCGAGCACCATGTGAACATCCTGTCGGCGTCGGTGCAGACCAACAACGACCGTCTCGCGCTGAGCCGCTACGTCTTCGAGATGGGCGATATCGTCCACCTCGACCGGGTGCTCAACGCGGTGCGCCGCATCGACGCCGTCTACGACGTCTACCGCGTCACCTCGTCGTGATGGCGAGTGCGCGCAGGTAGTCCAGCGCGGGACGGCGCAGATGCACCGGTCCGGCGCCGTCGAACCAGACGATCGCCTCTTCAGCGATCTGCGGACGCCATCGGAGAAACGCTGAGAGGACGCCATCGTCGCCCGTGCGCACACGGTCGCGCAGAAGGTCGATGAATGTCCGAGTCGGCGTCGACACCGTCACCCCCGCGACCACCAGACAGTCCCGTTCGGGGAGGCGGACGTCCCGATAACGGATGCGCACATCGAGGGGCTCCGGGATGCGGCGATCCACGCAGCGCTGCACGTGGTGCGTCGACGGAGGCTCGCCGAGCACCCCGTGCACCCACGCGGCCGACTCGTGCGTCGCGGCGAGCCGGGTGCCGAGGATCCCGCGCAGCGATCCGGCGCGAAGCTCTCGGGTCTCAACGGCATCCGCCGGCATGAACGCCTCGCCGACCTCCACGAGGTGCCCGTCCAGGCGCGCCGACATGAGCTCGGCGTGAGACATACGGTCACCGGCGAAGTAGAGGAACGGCCACGTCATGACCGCACTCTGCCCGATTCGCGCCGTATGCGCGCCGTGTCGGCGTCGGTCTGTGGATAAGCCGTCGGAGCGCCGCTGTACGGTGCCTGGTCGCCGCGACCCTGGCCGCCTCTCAGCCCCCGAGCGCCTTGAGCCAGGACTTCCGCGCCGCGAGCGCCTCCTCGGCCTTGGCGATCTTGGCCTTGTCATTCGTGGCCTTGGCCGCCGTGACCTCTTCCTCGAGCTTGGCGATCGAGTCGAGGAGCTGCTGCGTCATGTCGTTCTGACGGGCCTTGGTCTCAGGGTTGTTGCTCTTCCACTCGGCCTCTTCGCGCGCCTTGACGCCCTGCTCGATCTTGCGCAGGTCGTCGTCGAGAGCGCGCTCGGCCTCGCGGGGGAAGATGCGGCCGATCTCATCCCAGCGGCGCTGGATGCCGGTGAGGAGCGCTCGGGCCTTCGCCGTGTCCTTCTCCTTGGGAACCGCGGCGGCTTCGGCGAGAAGGGCCCTCTTGGCCTCGATCTTCTCCTTCGATGCTTCGGCATCCGCCTGCTCACGCTCGGCGCGCGCGCCGTACAGCGCATCACCCGCCGCCTTGAACCGTGCCCAGAGGGCGTCGTCGACCTTCTTGCCGGCGCGACCCGCTGTCTTCCACTGGTCGAGAAGCGCGCGGTAGGCGGCGATGCCCTCCTCGCCCTTCGAAGCGAGGGCTTCGGCGCGCTCGACGAGCTTCGACTTGGCCTCGCGTGCGGCCTTGTGGGCCTCGTCGAGCGTCGCATAGAACTCACGGCGGTTCTTGTCGAAGACGGCGCGCGCATCGCGGAATCGCTTCCAGAGCTGCTGCGCGATGTTCTTCGGAAGACGGGGACCGCTGGCCTGGTGAGCCTGCCAGCGCTCGAACAGCGCGGTCACCTCGGAGGACGTCTGCTTCCACTGGATCGACTTGGGATCGCGCGCGGCGATCGCCTCGATCTCCTCGACGATGGAGGTGCGCTCCACGATGGCGGCATCGACGGCCTCGCGGTGGGCCTGAGCCTCTTCGGCGGAGGCTTCGCTGAGTGCAGAGTCGAGGGCGTTCAGGCGCTCTTCGAGGGAGGCGAGATCGCCGACCGCGGATGCGCCCGAGACGCGCTCGCGCACTGTCTTGAGGGTGCTGCGCAGGTCGGATGCCGAGGCGCCGCCGCGGCGGTGACGAACCTCGAGGAGCGTGATCTCGCTGACCAGATCGCTGTACTTGCGCTCGAAGTACGCCAGCGCCTCTTCGGGGGTGCCATCGGGGTACTGGCCCACGACGCGCCACTGGTCGCCGTCCCGCACCGCCACCGTGCCGTCTTCCTGCACGCGGCCCCACTCTGTGGTCGTCACGACGGCGGCCTCGGATTCGGCGGCGACGTCGTCCGGGCCAGCGGCAGACGCCGCCTCGGCCTCGGGGGAGTCGGCGGCGGCCTCGGTGGTGCCGGTCGCGATGGCATCGTCGGGCGGCGTCGAGGCCTCTGCGGTCTCGACGACGGCCTCTTCGGGAGCCACCGGCTCGTTCGCGGGGTCGCTCGGAGCGGATTCTGCAGGAACGGAAGTCACAGGGATGCACCTCGTCGCGGCTCGCGCCGCCTGGGGGTTCGGTCGGCTGCCAGCCTATACGGCAGCGTCAGGGCGTGGGAGTGGGAGAAGGGGTGTCAGCGGGGGAGGGAGCAGTGCTCTCGCTCGGCTCTGCAGAGGGTGCGTCGGGCGTCGGTGTGGCCGAGGGCGTCGGAGTCGGCGACGGGGCGGGGGCAGGCGTGCCTGGCCCGAGCGTGTAGTACGCGATCTGCCCTCCGAGGACGGCGAGGATCAGGGCGCCACCCGCGACGCCGGCGACCAGGTTGTCACGCCGACGACGACGCTGCTGCGCCTGGTGGAACTCGCGCCGAGCCTGATAAAGTCGCGCGCGCTCACGCGCCGCGCGCGCGTCCTTCCTGCCTGCACCCGAAGCCACGGGACCTCCTTCGCTTCCCGGTGATCCGGGCGTGGAAAGCCTATTCGCACGGTCGGGCGCGCGACAAACGCGCCGGACGTCGCGGGGCCCTATTAGCCTTGTGGAGTGACCAGCCCCGCAGCCCTGTTCCAGGGGCAGACCCCGCTCGCCGTGCGCATGCGGCCGGTCTCGCTGGACGAGGTCGCCGGTCAGGGCCACCTGCTGCGGCCCGGTTCGCCTCTCGTCGCCCTCGCCGATCCGCAGGGAGCCACGCGGTCCGCCGTGTCCGTCATCCTGTGGGGTCCTCCGGGCACGGGGAAGACGACGCTGGCGCAGGCGATCGCCCGCACGTCGGGGCGACGATTCGTCGAGCTGTCGGCGGTCACCGCGGGAGTGCGCGACGTGCGCGAGGTCATGCAGGAGGCGATGACCCAGCGCGACCTGTACGGCATCTCGACCATCCTGTTCCTCGACGAGATCCACCGCTTCACCAAGGCCCAGCAGGACGCTCTGCTCCCGGGCGTCGAGAACGGCTGGGTCATCCTCATCGCCGCCACCACCGAGAACCCGTCCTTCTCCGTCATCTCGCCGCTGCTCTCGCGTTCGCTTCTGCTGACGCTGCAGCCACTCACCGATGACGACCTGGGGCTGCTCATCGACCGCGCCGTCGCCGACCCCCGCGGCCTCGGCGGCTCGGTCGAGCTGTCCGCGGAGGCACGCACGGCGCTCGTGCAGCTCGCCTCGGGAGACGCGCGCCGTGCGCTCACCTCGCTCGAGGCCGCCGCTGCGATGGTGGCCGAGCCGGATGCGGCGGAGTCTGAAGGCGAGGGTGCGACGACTCCGGTCATCACCGCCGAGCACGTCGCACAGGCCGTCGACCGCGCGCTGCTGCGCTACGACAAGCAGGGCGACGAGCACTACGACGTCATCAGCGCGTTCATCAAGTCCATCCGCGGCTCCGACGTCGATGCCGCGATGCACTACCTCGCGCGCATGATCGAGGCAGGGGAGGACCCTCGCTTCATCGCTCGCCGGCTCGTGATCTCCGCCGCCGAAGACATCGGACTCGCCGACCCGCAGGCGCTGCAGATCGCGGTGGCCGCGGCCGACGCCGTGGCCTTCATCGGCATGCCGGAAGGCCGCATCCCGCTCGCGGAGGCCACCGCTTACCTCGCGACGACCGCGAAGTCGAACGCCGCCTACCTCGCGATCGACAAGGCCATATCGGACGTACGCGCAGGAGGCTTCGGGCGGGTGCCCGTGCACCTGCGCGATGCGCACTATCCCGGTGCGAAGCGCCTCGGACATGGCAAGGGCTACGTGTATCCGCACGACCTCGAGGTGGGCGTCGCGACGCAGCAGTATCTCCCCGACAGCCTCCGGGGCCGCACGTACTACTCGCCGACGGGACGAGGTCTGGAACGTGACATCGCAGCGCGCCTCGAGAAGATCCGCCGCATCCTGGGCGAGTCGTGAACACCTCCGACAGTCCCGCGAGCGGACGTGAGGCGCGGCTCGCGGCGTTCTGGCGGGCGGCGGACGACCAGCGCCCCGACGACATGCGCGCGCAGCTCGACGCCCTCCTCGCTGAACTGCCCGCCGGCGACGCCCGGGCGCTCTTCGAGCGCGCCTCCCTCCATGACTTCCTCGGTGAGGAGGAACAGGCGATCCCGGTGTACCGAGCTGCGCTGGAGACCGGCCTTGCCGGACGCCACCGGGTGCAGGCGGTGATCCAGCTCGCGAGCACGCTCCGCAACGTCGGCGATGCGTCCGGAGCGATTGCGCTCCTGCGCACCGTTGCCGACGACGAGCATCTCGGCGCCGCAGCGCGCGCATTCCTCGCGCTCGCGCTGTTCGACGACGACAAGCCGGCCGCCGCCCTGCGCACGGCGCTCGAGACCCTGGCGCCTGCCCTCCCCGCGTACTCGCGGGCCGTCTCCGCCTACGCGGCGGAGCTCGGCACGCGTCCGCGCGTGCGTGCGATCGTCGTGGGGGTCGTGACCTTCGAAGGGCACCTCCTGGCGGAGGAGTACCCGGCGTCGGAGCGCCATCCGGGCTTCCTCCGGCTGCCCGGAGGCGGCATCGAGTTCGGCGAGACCGCGCGTGAGGCTCTCGAGCGCGAGTTCCTCGAGGAGCTTGGTGCAGCCATCGACGATGCCGACGCCCTGGGCGTCACCGAGAACGTCTTCTCTGGGCACGGAAGGCGCGGACACGAGATCGTGCACGCGTTCCGGGTGCGATCCGTGGCCCTGGAAGCGCTGCCGATCGGTGAGCGGCTCCCGGTGCTCGACAGCGACACGACGGTGGGCTGGTACAGCCTCGACGCCATCCGCGACGGCGGGCTTCCGCTCTTCCCGCCGGGCATCGTCGACGAGGGGCTCTGAGCGCCGACGGCGGCGGAATCCGCTTCTGATAGACTTGAGCGGCTCGAAACCGGGTTTTCGGGCATCTCCCTCTTCTGACGAAGACCATCTGGCGTGCTCCGGCGTGCAGTCCAGAGCGGGTGAAGAGGGGGGATACGTCCGTGAGTCGTGAAAGTCACGACCACGTCATCGGAAGGATCACTTCGTGGCTACGAAGTCCCAGGACCGTCGCAAGGTCCGTCTGTCGCGCGCGCTCGGCGTCGCGCTGACCCCGAAGGCCGCTCGCTACCTCGAGAAGCGTCCCTACGCTCCGGGTGAGCACGGCCGCACCAAGCGCAAGGCCGACAGCGACTACGCCGTCCGTCTGCGCGAGAAGCAGCGTCTGCGCGAGCAGTACGGCATTCGCGAGAAGCAGCTGCGCATCCAGTTCGAAGAGGCCCGTCGCAAGGACGGCCTGACCGGTGAGAACCTCGTCGAGCAGCTCGAGATGCGTCTGGACGCCCTCGTGCTCCGTGCCGGCTTCGCCCGCACGACGGCGCAGGCCCGCCAGCTCGTGGTGCACCGCCACATCCTCGTCGACGGCCAGCTCGTCGACCGCCCGTCGTTCCGCGTGAAGCCGGGCCAGCTCATTCACGTCAAGCCCAAGAGCGAGGGCCTCGAGCCCTTCCAGGTCGCAGCCGCCGGCGGTCACGCCGAGGTCCTGCCCCCCGTTCCGGGCTACCTCGAGGTCGAGCTCGACAAGCTCCAGGCGCGTCTCGTGCGTCGCCCCAAGCGCGCCGAGGTCCCCGTGACCTGTGACGTGCAGCTCGTCGTCGAGTACTACGCCGCGCGCTGAGCGTCGCGACGCAGACGATTCACGTCGAAAGGGCGCCGGGGTCTCCCCGGCGCCCTTTCGCGTTTGCACATAACATGGACAGCATGAAGAACGCGCTGTGGTTCGTCCTGGGCATCGCCGGTGGCTTCGTCGCCGCGCACCTGGTCAACAAGGACCCGCGCGGGCACGAGCTGCTCGCAGAGGTCGACGCGCGCATCACCGAGTTCACTGAGCGCATCGGCGACGCGTATCGCGCGCAGGAGGCGAAGATCGAGGGTCTGGTGGCCGACGCGAAGTCGGCGGCATCCGACGCGCTCGACTCCTCTCGTGACGCGGCACGTGAGGCCGCCCAGGCCGTCGAGGACGCCGCCGAAGACGGTGCGGCGCGCCTCACCGACTGACCCTTCTCACCTCCGCCCGGCACGTGCCGGGCATCCACGCATGCATTCCCGAGGATTCACCATTCATGAAGACCGCTGAGATCGCCCGGCGCTACCTCGACTACTTCGAGAAGAACGGTCACACGATCGTCCCGTCCGCCTCACTCGTGACGGACGACCCCGCACTGCTGTTCACGGTGGCCGGAATGGTGCCCTTCATCCCTTATCTCAGCGGCGACGTGCCCTCGCCGTATCCGCGCGCGGCCGACAACCAGAAGTGCATCCGCACCAACGACATCGAAGAGGTCGGCAAGACCCCGCGTCACGGCACGTTCTTCCAGATGCTGGGCAACTGGTCGTTCGGCGACTACTTCAAGGAGGGCGCGATCCGCTACGCGTGGGAGCTGCTCACCACGCCGGAGGAGGACGGCGGTCTGGGCTTCGACCCGAAGGACCTCTGGGTCACCGTGTACGAGGAGGACGACGAGGCGCACGACCTGTGGCTGCGCCTGACGGACCTCCCCGCTGAGCGCATCCAGCGCCTGGGCAAGGACACGAACTACTGGACGACGGGCCTTCCCGGTCCCGCAGGCCCGTGCTCCGAGATCTTCTACGACCGCGGCCCGGAGTACGGCGTCGACGGCGGCCCCGCCACCGACGACGACCGCTATGTAGAGATCTGGAACCTCGTGTTCATGCAGTACGAGATCACCGACGTCAAGTCGAAGTACGACTTCACGATCGTCGGCGAACTCCCCGCGAAGAACATCGACACGGGCATGGGGCTGGAACGCGTCGCCTTCATCAAGCAGGGCGTCGACAACATGTACGAGACCGATCAGGTGCGCCCTGTGCTCGACCGGGCCGTCGCCCTGTCCGGCAAGCAGTACGGAGCGAACCACGACGACGACGTGCGCTTCCGCGTCGTTGCGGACCACGTCCGTTCGTCGCTCATGCTGCTGTCCGACGGCGTCACGCCGTCGAACGAGGGACGCGGATACATCCTGCGTCGTCTCATGCGCCGCGCCATCCGCGCCATGCGACTCCTCGGCGTCGACGGACCCACGTTCGACCAGCTGTTCGCCGCATCGCGCGATGCCATGAAGGAGGCGTACCCCGTCGTCGAGGCCGAGTATGACCGCCTGGTGCGGTACGCGCTGGCCGAGGAATCGACGTTCCTCCGCACGCTGGCGGCCGGTTCCGAGCTGCTCGATGAGTCGATCGACCAGACGCGTCGCAGCGGCGGCTCGCAGATCAGCGGCAGCGAGGCCTTCCTGCTGCACGACACGTATGGCTTCCCGATCGATCTCACGATGGAGATCGTCGAGGAGGCGGGCCTCGCCGTCGACCGTGACGCGTTCGACTCGCTCATGCAGGAGCAGCGCGCCCGTGCGAAGGCCGATGCCCGCTCGCGCAAGCGTCAGCTCGCCGACACCAGCGTCTACCGCGACTTCCGCGCGAAGGGCGAGACCGTCTTCACCGGCTACAGCGACCTCGAGACCGAGACGACCGTCCTCGGACTTCTCGTCGACGGCCTGCCGGCGCAGCGTGCGACACAGGGTCAGATCGCCGAGGTGATTCTCGCCGAGACCGCGCTCTACGCCGAGTCGGGCGGCCAGGTCGCCGACAAGGGCGTCATCGTCGGGCCGGGGTACGAACTCGAGGTGCTCGACGTGCAGCGACCCGTGGCCGGCCTCATCAGCCACACGGTCGAGGTCACGAGCGGCGAGGTCGGTGTCGGCCAGGTCGCGACGACTGTGGTGGATGCCGTCAACCGCCGCGCGGCGCAGCAGGCGCACTCGGCGACGCACCTCGTGCACGCCGCTCTCCGCGACACGCTCGGCAAGAGCGCCACGCAGGCGGGCTCGCTCAACCGGGCCGGATACCTGCGTTTCGACTTCTCATGGGGCCAGGCGCTCTCCGACGCCACGAAGAGCGAGATCGAGGAGATCGCCAACAACGCCGTCCACGACAACCTCGAGGTCACGACGCGCGTGCTGCCGCTCGACGAGGCGAAAGCGCTCGGCGCCATGGCGCTGTTCGGCGAGAAGTACGGCGACACCGTGCGGATGGTCGATATCGGAGGACCGTGGTCGCGTGAACTCTGCGCCGGCACCCACGTGAGCCGCAGCGCCGAGATCGGTCTCATCAGTCTCGTCGGCGAGTCGTCGGTCGGCGCGTCGAATCGTCGCGTGGAAGCGCTCGTGGGACTCGACGCCTTCCGTGAACTGGCGATGGAGCGGGCGATCGTCTCGCAGCTCACGTCGAACCTCAAGGCGCCGCGCGAGCAGCTCACCTCGCGCATCGCGGAGTTGCAGGCGAGCCTGAAGGCCGCGGAGAAGAAGATCGCGCAGTTCGAGGCGAAGGCCCTCGGCGACCGCCTGCCCGCGCTGGTCCAGTCGGCGCAGAGCGCGGGCACCCACCGTGTCGTCGCGCCGTCTCTCGGCACGGCGGCCTCCGCCGATGACGTGCGCTCGCTCGCGCTCCAGGTGCGTGACCGTCTCGGTTCCGACGCGGCTGTCGTGGCGCTCGGCGCGAAGGTGGGCGACCGCCCTGTCGTGATCGTCGCCACCAATGAGGCTGCTCGCGCCGCAGGCGCGAAGGCCGGCGCCCTCGCGAAGGCGGCGGCCGCGGTGCTCGGTGGAGGCGGCGGCGGGCGCGACGACGTCGCG
>CALANM010000211.1 GCA_937926065.1 uncultured Microbacterium sp. | reverse complement strand
TGGAGCCGCACCTGCAGCTGACGGCCGCGATGCTCATCAACGTCATCGGCCGCGGCGGCGACGTGTTCGGCAATGTCCGCTCTCTGGTGTTTGACAATCATCAGTCCCGCGCGCGCAAGTATGAGCTGGCGCGACGGGCGATCGCGATCTTCCGCACCCTCGTCGCGGCCGGCGTCGTGGTGTCGGATGCCGACGGCATCCGTCTGACGGTCGACCTGCAGCCGAACTTCGCGCTCAATCAGCCGCTGTCGCCGTTCGCGCTCGCCGCGATCGAGCTGCTCGATCCTGAGGCCGACGGCACGGGACCGGTGGGCTCGACCGTCGGCACCGGCCACTACGCGCTCGACGTCGTCAGCATCATCGAGGCGACGCTCGACGATCCTCGTGCGATCCTCAGTCAGCAGGAGTACCGTGCGCGCGGCGAGGCGGTCGCGGCGATGAAGCAGGAGGGCGTCGAGTACGAGCAGCGCATGGAGCTGCTCGAGGAGATCACGTGGCCGAAGCCGCTCGACGAGCTGCTGGCGCAGGCGTTCGAGACGTTCGCGTCGAGTCAGCCGTGGGTCCGCGACTTCGCGCTGAGTCCGAAGTCGGTCGTGCGGGACATGTTCGAGCGGGCGATGTCGTTCGGAGAGTACGTCGCCTTCTACCAGCTCGGCCGGTCTGAGGGTCTCGTGCTCCGCTACCTGAGCGACGCGTATCGCGCGATCCGGCAGACGGTTCCCGCCGAGGCGCGCACCGACGAGCTGCTCGACATCATCGAGTGGCTCGGCGAGCTCGTGCGGCAGGTCGACTCGAGCCTCGTCGACGAGTGGGCGACCCTCATCGACCCGTCGGCCGCGGCCGCCGACGACGCGCCGGTCGTGCCGCCGGCACCGCCGTCGGTGCTCACGAACCGTCGCGCGTTCACGGTGCTGGTGCGCAACGAGATGTTCCGCCGCGTGCAGCTCGCCGCTCGTCAGGACGATGACGCGCTCACGGAGCTCGATCCCGACGCGGACTGGCCGGCGGCGCTCGACCGGTATTACGACGAGCACGACGAGATCCTCACGGGCGGTCCGGCCCGGTCGCCGCGGCTGCTCACGATCGAGGAGGATGCCGACGTGTGGCGCGTCGAGCAGACGATCGACGACCCTGAGGGCCACCACGACTGGCGCATCCGTGGCGAGGTGGATCTCGCGGCATCCGTCGAGGAGGGGACGGCGGTCGTGCGCGTCGTCGAGGTGACGCGACTCGACTGAGGGGCGCGCGGAGGGGTCGTGTCTGTCGGATGCCGCAGGCAGACTGGGGCGATGCCCACCTATCTCGCGTTCCTTCGAGCCATCAATCTCGGTGCGAAGCGGGTCTTCCCGCAGGCGGACATCCAGCGGGTCGTGAGCGGCCTGGGCTTCGAAGACGTGCGCACCCACATCAACACGGGCAACGTGCGCTTCGACTCGCGACTGCGGTCGCGACCGAAGATCGAGGCGCTGCTGGAAGAGGCGTTTCTCCGTGATCGCGGATTCGAGGTGCCCACGATCGTCTTCTCGGCGGCGGAGTTCGCGGCGGCGGCCGCGGAGGCGGAGGTGATCCATGCCGCGCATCCGGGCCTCGCGCGTCACTACGTCTATCTCATGAAGGACGAGCCCACCGACGAGGCGCTGCGTGGGGTCGCCGAGGCGGCGAACGACAAGGGCGAGATGGTCATTCGCGGGCGGGTGGCACACGCGCTGCTGCGCCCCGGATACCAGGAGGGGCGCGTCGACCCGCTGGGGGCCGTCAAGCTGCTCGGGGTGGCGACCAACCGCAACATCACGGTCATGCGCACGCTCGCCGAGAAGTGGTGCTGACTGCTCGTGTGGACATCGCGGAGCCGTTGTCGGATGCCGCGGCTATCGTTGAGCGGGTGAGTGACGGCGGCTGGAGCAACGATCCCTACGCCGATCTCGTGTGGGATCCCGACGAGATGGCGCCGCCGCCCGACGACGAGTACGCGCCGCCGCCCGATCCGGCGTTCGACGGCTACGGCGCCGCCCTCGCGCGTGCGACCCGGTCGACCGCTGCCGGCGCGGGGCACGCAACGGGTCCCTCGTCGACGCCGCCGGTCGCGGCATCCGTGCTGTCGCTTGCACGCCGTGACTTCACCGGGTCGGACCCTCGCGCGGTGCTCAAGGAGGTCTTCGGCTACGACGACTTCCGCGGCGATCAGGCCGACATCGTCGCGCATGTCATCGGCGGCGGTGACGCGGTCGTGCTCATGCCGACGGGTGGCGGCAAGTCGATCACCTACCAGGTGCCGGCGCTGGTGCGCCCGGGCACGGGCCTCGTGATCAGCCCGCTCATCGCGCTGATGCACGACCAGGTCGACGCGCTCGTCGCGAACGGCGTGCGGGCCGCGTATCTCAACTCCACGCAGTCGCCGGCTGAGCGCGCGGGCGTCGAGCGGGCGTTCCTCGACGGTGACCTCGACCTGCTCTACGTCGCCCCCGAGCGACTGAGCGTGCGCGCCACCACGGCCCTTCTGCAGCAGGGCCGGCTGAGCGTCATCGCCATCGACGAAGCGCACTGTGTGAGTCAGTGGGGCCACGATTTCCGGCCCGACTACCTCGCGCTCGGCGATCTGGGCGAGCGGTTCCCGGGTGTGCCGCGCATGGCGCTGACCGCCACCGCCACCCGTGCGACGCACGCGGAGCTCACCGAGCGTCTCTCCCTGCCGAGCGCCCGCCACTTCGTGGCGAGCTTCGACCGTCCCAACATCCAGTACCGCATCGAGCCCAAGGTCGACCCGCGTCGTCAGCTGGTGTCGTTCGTGCGCGCGCAGGGCGCCGGTGCGGCGGGCATCGTCTACGCACTCAGCCGCAAGTCGGTGGAGCAGACGGCCGAGTACCTTCGCGCGCAGGGCATCGACGCGCTGCCGTACCACGCGGGCCTTCCGGCCGAGGTGCGCGCGAAGCACCAGGCGCGCTTCCTGCGCGACGACGGCGTCGTCATGGTCGCGACGATCGCGTTCGGCATGGGCATCGACAAGCCCGACGTGCGCTTCGTCGCCCACATCGACCTGCCGAAGTCGGTCGAGGGCTACTACCAGGAGACGGGACGTGCGGGCCGCGACGGCGAGCCGTCGGTGGCGTGGATGGTCTACGGCCTGGGCGACGTCGTGCAGCAGCGGCGCATGATCGACCAGTCGCCTGGCGATCGTGCGTTCAAGATGCGGCTCGGCCAGCACCTCGACGCGATGCTCGCCCTGTGTGAGACGGTCGCGTGCCGTCGGCAGAACCTCCTCGGCTATTTCGGCCAGGAGTCCGGCCCGTGCGGCAACTGCGACACCTGCCTCGAAGCGCCCGAGACGTGGGACGGCCTCGTGCCCGCGCAGAAGCTGCTGTCGACGATCGTGCGGCTCCAGCGCGAACGCGGGCAGGCGTTCGGCGCCGGTCACCTCATCGACATCCTGCGCGGCGCGACCACCGACCGCATCGTCCAGCAGGGGCACGATCGCCTCGCGACCTACGGCATCGGCAACGACCTCAGCGAGCAGGACTGGCGCTCGGTCGTGCGGCAGCTGCTGGCCCGCGGCATCCTCGTCGCGCAGGGGGAATACGGCACGCTGGCGCCGGGGCCGGATGCCGGACCCGTGCTCCGCGGCGAGCAGTCGGTGCCGCTGCGGCGCGATGTCCTCGGTCGCACGACGGTCACGCGTGCCCGCAAGGCCTCCGCAGTCGAGAGCGTCGCTGAGGAAGACCGCGATCTGTTCGAGGCGCTCCGTGCGTGGCGTGCCGAGCAGGCGCGAGAGCAGGGGGTTCCTGCCTACATCGTGTTCGGCGACGCGACGCTGCGTGCGCTCGCCGATCGCCGTCCGCGCACGATCGACGACCTCTCCGGCATCACCGGGATCGGCGCGAAGAAGCGTGAGGCGTACGGCGACGCGGTGCTCCAGGTCATCACGGCGCACGGCTGACGTCCCCTCGGCATCCGCTTCTTCCTGCCCCTCACGCCGGGGGCCTGAAACGGAGTCCCGCGAATCCTGGGTGTGGGTTCCACACAAGCGAGGGCCACCTGCGGCCCCACGTCGCTTGTGGGTGTCCGTCAAGCGGCTTGGCGCCGGCTTGTGGAACTCCTACCGTCGAGGGTGTCCATTCTTGTCCGCCGAGGCCTGGAGGTTAATCGATGACCGACGCCGCCGTTCGTCCCAAGAAGCCCGCGACCAACAAGCGCACGCCCGCAGGAGGTGCGCCCACCGCCGCGCACTCCGCTGACGAGGCCAGCGAGCCGCGCATCGACGTCGATGCCGTCAATGAAGCGCTGCTCGGCACGTGGGCGGACACTCGGCGCGAGGCCCGCGAGATGATCAAAGACCCCGCGTTCTGGCGGATCGAGGGGCAGCCCATGCCGGAGCACCGCGAGCGAGTGCTCGGGCAGCTCAAGCTCCTCGTCGAGCACAACGGGTCGCGTCGTGCCTTCCCGGAGGAGTACGGCGGGCTGAACGACAACGGCGCGAACCTCGCAGGATTCATGGAGCTGGTGCTCGCCGACCCGAGCCTCCAGATCAAGTCGGGCGTGCAGTGGGGACTGTTCGGCTCGGCGATCTACCAGCTCGGAACCAAGAAGCACCACGACAAGTGGCTGCGCGATGTGATCAGCCTCGACCTGCCGGGCGCTTTCGCGATGACCGAGACAGGCCACGGCTCGGATGTCGCGGCGATCGGCACGACCGCGACGTACGACCCGGAGACCGAGGAGTTCGTCATCCACACCCCGTTCCGCGGTGCCTGGAAGGACTACCTCGGCAACGCGGCGCTGCACGGCAAGGCGGCGACGGTGTTCGCGCAGCTGATCACGGGCGGCGTCAATTACGGCGTGCACTGCTTCTTCGTGCCGCTGCGCGGTGACGACGGCGAGTTCCTGCCCGGCGTCGGGGGCGAGGACGACGGCGTCAAGGGCGGCCTGAACGGCATCGACAACGGTCGCCTGCACTTCGACCACGTCCGAATTCCGCGCGAGAACCTCCTCAACCGCTACGGCGACGTGGCGCCCGACGGCGCCTACACGAGCGAGATCTCGTCGCCCGGTCGCCGCTTCTTCACGATGCTCGGCGCGCTCGTGCAGGGCCGCGTGTCGCTCGATGGCGCCGCCACCAATGGCACGGCGCTCGCGCTGTACATCGCGATCACCTACGCCAACCAGCGTCGCCAGTTCGACTCGGGCGCCGGCTCCGACGAGGTCGTGCTGCTCGACTACGGCAAGCACCAGCGTCGGCTGCTGCCGCGCCTTGCCCAGGTGTACGCGCAGTTCTTCGCGAACGACGAGCTGCTGCAGAAGTTCGACGGCGTCTTCGGGGGCAGCAGCGACACCCCCGAGGAGCGCGAAGACCTCGAGACGCTGGCGGCGGCGCTCAAGCCGCTGTCGACGTGGAACGCGCTCGACACCATCCAGGAGTGCCGTGAGGCGTGCGGCGGTGCGGGCTTCCTCGCGGAGAACCGCCTGGTGGGCCTGCGTCAGGACCTCGACGTCTACGTCACGTTCGAGGGCGATAACAACGTGCTTCTGCAGCTGGTCGGCAAGCGCCTGCTGTCGGACTACGCGCGCCAGTTCAAGGGGGCGGATGCCGCGAAGCTCGCCGGCTACGCGGCCCGGCAGACGGCGGGCAAGATCTTCCACGGCGCCGGCCTGCGCCAGTTCGGTCAGGCGGTCGCCGACTTCGGCTCGACTGCCCGGTCGGTGGAGCTGGGCCTTCGCGCCGATCAGCAGCACGAGCTGCTCGCCGGCCGGGTCGAGCAGATGGTCGCAGACATCGCCGCGCGTCTGCGTCCGGCACAGAAGGCGTCGCCGGCCGATGCCGCGGCGATCTTCAACGCCAACCAGGCGGAGCTGATCGAGGCGGCGCGCGCGCACGCGGAGCTGCTGCAGTGGGAGGCGTTCAGCGACGGCGTGAACCGCTTCGAAGACGCCGGCACACGCCAGGTGCTGACGTGGCTGCGCGACCTGTTCGGGCTCTCGCTCATCGAGAAGCACCTCGCCTGGCACCTGATCAACGGTCGCCTGTCGGCGCAGCGCGCCGCGGCGGTGAGCCGGTACATCGACCGCCTGTGCCTGCGCCTGCGTCCGCACGCTCAGGACCTGGTCGACGCGTTCGGCTTTGAACCCGAGCACGTGCGTGCGCCTATCGCGTCGGGCGCCGAGCAGATGCGTCAGGACGAAGCGCGCGCACACTATGTGGCGCTGGCGGCGTCGGGCGAGGCTCCCATGTCGGAGAAGAAGCTCAAGAAGAAGTGAGTCTTCGCGGCCGGCCTCGGGAAGCGCCGGCCCGCGTCGTATCCGGCCTGGTGGCTCCCGTGTCGGCGCTGATGGCTAGGGTGGCTGCGTGAGTGCTGAGCCCGCTGTGTCTGCGCCCGTGCCGAGTTCTGTGCGGGTAGGTGACGACGGCCTCGCCCGGTGCGCGTGGGCCGACGGCGACCCGGAGTACCGGCGCTATCACGACGAGGAGTGGGGTCGCCCGCTGCATGGAGATCGCGCGCTGTTCGAGAAGATGAGCCTCGAGGGGTTCCAGGCCGGGCTGAGCTGGATCACGATCCTCCGCAAGCGTCCCCGGTTCCGTCAGGTGTTCGCAGGCTTCGATCCCGAGATCGTGGCCGAGTTCGGCGCCGATGACGTCGAGCGGCTGATGCAGGATGCCGGCATCATCCGCAATCGCGCCAAGATCGAGGCGACCATCTCGAACGCGCGGATCGTGCGCGCGATGCAGCCGGGGGAGTTGGACGAGTTCATGTGGTCGTTCGCGCCCGAGCCGTCGCCGCGCCCGCGGTCGTTCGCCGAGATGCCAGCGACCACTCCGGCATCCGATGCTCTTTCGAAGGCCCTCCGCAAGAGGGGGTTCCGGTTCGTGGGTTCGACCACGATGTACGCGCTGATGCAGTCAGCGGGCATGGTCGACGATCACGTGGAGGGCTGCTTCCGGGCGGTGTGACTCGGCCGGCGCCGAACCGCCCACAGTGGGACTCAGCCGCTGAGCCTCACGGCCCGGTCCGCGGCGTCGGCGACGACGGGGTCGTGGGTGACGAGCAGGGTTGCAGAGGCCGCGCACACGCGGAACATGACCTCGAGGATCTCGTCGCGCAACTCGGTGTCGAGCGAGCCCGTCGGTTCGTCGGCCAGCAGCAGAGCGGGCTGACGTACGACTGCTCGGGCGATCGCGACGCGCTGCTGCTCGCCGCCCGACAGCTGCTTGGGGCGATGCTTCGCGCGGTGGGCGAGTTCGACGCGAGCGAGCGCCTCGTATGCTCGTTCCCGCGCGTCAGTCCGTGGGACGCCCTGCAGGAGCAGCGGGAGCTCGACGTTCTCGACGGCCGTGTAGCGGGGCATGAGCCGGAAGTCCTGGTGGATGTGAGCGATGTGCGCGAGTCGCAGATCAGCGCGTTCGTCCATGCTCAGGCCCGCGAGGTCTCTGCCCGCGACTGTCACGGTTCCTCGGTTCGTGACGAGCCGACCGGATGACAGGCTGAGCACCGTCGACTTGCCGCTGCCGGAGCGTCCGAGGAGCGCGACCCGTTCGCCCGCCGAGACGCTGAAGCTCAGGCCGCGGAGCACCTCGACCTGAACGCGCTTGCGCTGAGTGTAGGCGTAATGGACATCGTCGAATTGCAGCGTGGGCCGGGTGGGGGTGGTCATTCGTCTCCTTCAGTGCCCGGGGTGTACGTCTCGGGGTGGATGCGGCGTACGGGGCGTCGCGCGGCTTCACGACTCGCCCGCACGTGCGAGAAGCAGTCGATGCCGATCGCGAGGGCGGCGAATAGGGCCCCGACGGTCATCCAGTGAGCCGGCTGGATGTAGAACCCGGCCACGCGGAAGAGCAGTTCGCTCGAGAGCCAGGCCGACCCGAAGGCGGCGAGCAGTGTGAGTGACGCGGCGACGAACTGGTGCGCGCGCCGGATACGGCCGGCACGCCATCCGAGGTCGAGGAGCATCTCGCTCGGCGCGCTGAGCTGCACCCGCACGCGTGCGGCTGCGCGGAGGGCCGCGAGCGTCCAGAGAACGAGGCCGATCGCCAGGATCGCTGGCAACAGTCCTGCCACACGGAAATCGGCCGCGGCGCGGAGCGTCTCATTCACGTGCGCGTTCCATGTCGTGGCGGACGATGATGGATTCTCGCCGTCGAACCGGAGGAATGTCGGGTCGTCGTCGCCCCAGAGAGCTGTTCGATGGGCGCAGGCATCTTCGGGCAGGATGAAGAGCCCGCCCTCGAAAGCGCCAGCCACCTCGTGGTAGGCCCGGATGATGCCGCTGAGGACGACACGGCATTCGGCTCCTTCCCACCAGAGCACAACGTCGTCACCGACCGACACACCGAGCCTTGCGGCCGTCGACCTGTCGAGTACGGCACGTGTTCCTCTTGCGTCCCCGGCGACCAGAACCCCGCCGAGGAGCTTCGTCAGGGAATCTCCCGTTTCATCGTGGTGGCCCCATGCGGTGGGAGTCTCTGAGTTCGTGAAGTCGCCTGTCGCTCGAGCGGGGTCGTCGAATCGACTGGCCGACATGACGAACGCTCCCCGAGTGACAGTGAAATCGGACGCGTTGTCACTCCGCTCGGCTGGCGCCTCGCGCGTTTCGTAGCGGAGCCCTGTCTCGAAGAACACGGCGTTGAAGTTCTGAAAACTGGCCAGCAGGACGACGAACATGGCAAGCGCGCCGACGGCGACCATGGCCAGAGCGTCGAGGATCAGCTGAACGACGCTCAGGTGGCGCAGCTGCACGTGCAGAGAGATCAGCGGCCGGCTCATCGGAAGAGACTCCTTCGCTGGATCAGGGCCGCACCGGTGGCGGTCGCCACAGCGACAGCGACGCTGACCGCGGTGGTGATGGCCCAGATCGCGAACACAGCTGGCGGGATCGTCGGCCCGGCGAAGCCCGTCGTGTACGCGACCGTCCCGATTGCGGAGCCCGAGGTCAGGGCGACGGTCGCGGCAACACCCACTCCCGTGAGAAGACCGAGGTGCACTCGGCTGGGTCGCGCACCCAGGTCGATCAGGAGATCAGCATGACCGTGGAAAGCCCGAACGAACGCGGCGACCTCGCTGATCACGATCGCAAGAAGGGCTGTGACTGCGATTCCGCTGAGACCGAGGACGAGGGGAAAACTCACGAACGCGTGCTGCTCTGCCTCTTCAAGCTGCTCACGGATGGAATCGGCTTCCACCGGCATCGCATGGATCTCACTCATTCTTTCTCTCCATCCGGGCGCGTTGAGCACGGCCTCAACCCGCTCCGGGGAAGCCGCGCTGACCACTGAGTTGGCCATGAGGTCTATGGTCGGATCGTGACGCGCGAGCGCTTTGGCCGAGATGTGTGCAAGGCCAGAGGCTCCGGTGAGTCTGGCGGCGTAGATGCCGCGCACGGTGAACGTCGCGAGCTCCTGCCCGCCGACTTCGAGCGCGATGCGGTCTCCCAGTCCCACCTGCAGCCGGCTGGCGATGTCGGCGTTGATGTCGATCCAGTCGCCGTGGTCGGCCGCGTCTCGTGGATCGCCGGCCACACGCGTCGCATCCGGCATCAACGTGACTTCTGCCTCGAGGACGTCGCCGAGCAGCGCCCACAGAGAGACGTTGCCCACGACGCGTTCGTCCTTGTACGCCGCGGTGAAGAAGTCGATGAACACCGCGGTCTCCTCACCGCCCAGTGCCTCCCGAAGCCCCACGACCTCGTCTGACATGGCCGAGATCGGTGCACTGGCCTGAGCGGAGGTGCCTCGATAGCCCGCGGTGTCGAGCTGATACTGAACGGGGAACAGCATCCCGAGGGAGAGGGTGAGCGCGGCGGCGATGCACAGCACAGCCGCGAGACGAGTCAGATCCGGGGCCGTGACCCTGATCGCCTGCCGACCCGGTGAGGTCACTTGACGGCGTGCACGGGGCCGACCGCACCGAGGGTGAGTGCCAGCGCGGCGAGCGTTCCATAGGTGGCGAGGCGGCTCTTGCTCCGTCTGCTGTTCATCGTGTGTCCCTGCTCTCGAGGCGGTTCCTGATCCGGGTCAGGGCGTGGGCGCGAGCATACGAGCGCGCTGGGGACCTTCCGTGCCGTCTGCGTGAATCTGTGAAGACGCGAACAGGAAATGAGGGGTTCACTCAGCTCAGGCGGTGGAACCTCGGTCTCGCGTTCGGCGCGTGTCGGTGGCAGGCTGTACGGTCGCACCACTCCGCCGCTCAGAGCCACGAAAGGGCCGCCATGAACGACGCCGTCCACCCCGCCGACCGCCACGACAGGATCCGCGTCGTCGGAGCGCGGGAGAACAACCTCAAGGGCATCGACGTCGAGATCCCGAAACGGCGGCTGACCGTGTTCACGGGAGTGAGCGGATCCGGCAAGTCGTCGCTCGTATTCGCGACGATCGCAAACGAGTCACAGAGGCTCATCAACGAGACCTACCCGACCTTCGTACAGCAGTTCATGGGGCAGCTCAGCCGGCCGGAGGTCGACGCCCTCGAGAACATCTCACCGGCGATCATCGTCGACCAGGAGCGGATGGGCTCCAACGCCCGCTCGACGGTCGGCACCGCCACCGACGTCCACGCCATGCTGCGGCTCCTGTTCAGCCGGCTCGGGCAGCCGCACGTCGGCTCACCGCAGGCGTTCTCCTTCAACGTGCCGTCGGTGTCGGGGGCGGGCGCCGTCACGATCGCCGTCGGGAAGGACAAAGGCAAGAAGGAGCGGCGGTCGTTCGAGATCACGGGCGGCATGTGCCCCCGGTGCGAGGGGCTGGGAGAGGTCAGCGACGTCGACATCGACGAGGTCATCGACCGGTCGCTGTCGCTCTCGGCCGGTGCGATCAAGGTCCCCGGCTACAACGCGGACGGCTGGATGGTGCGCGGATTCGCTGAGTCGGGCTTCCTCGACCCCGACAAGCCGATCGCTGACTACACCGACCAGGAACTCGACGACTTCCTCTACAAAGAGCAGACCAAGGTCAAGATCCAGAACATCAATATGACCTACGAAGGGCTCATCCCCAAGATCACCAAGTCGATGCTGCAGAAAGATCGCGACTCTCTGCAGCCGCACGTGCGGGCCTTCGTCGACCGCGCGGTCAAGTTCCTCCCGTGCCCCGACTGCGGCGGCACACGCCTCAACGAGGGCGCGCGGTCATCGAAGATCAACGGGGCGAGCATCGCCGACGTGGCCGCCATGCAGATCACCGACCTTGCGCAGTGGCTCGACCAGATCGACGACCCCTCGGTGGGGCCCCTGATGGCAGGGCTCAAGCAGACCGTCGCCTCCTTCATCGACATCGGCCTCGGCTACCTGTCGCTCGATCGATCGAGCGGCACTCTGTCCGGCGGTGAGGCTCAGCGCACCAAGATGATCCGTCACCTCGGGTCGAGTCTCACCGACGTCACGTACGTGTTCGACGAGCCCACCGCCGGACTCCACCCGCACGACGTGCAGCGGACGAACCGGCTGCTCGGACACCTGCGCGACAAGGGCAACACGGTGCTCGTCGTCGAGCACAAACCGGAGGTCATCGCGATCGCCGACCACATCGTCGACCTCGGCCCCGGCGCGGGCCGCAACGGCGGCACCATCACCTATGAGGGCGATGTCGAGGGTCTCCGTCGCTCAGACACGCTCACCGGCCGTCACCTCGACCACCGCGCACGGCTCAAAGACTCCACTCGCTCCGCGAAGGGTCACCTCGAGATCCGCGGCGCAAACCAGCACAACCTCAAAGACGTCGACGTCGACATCCCGCTCGGCATCCTCACGGTCGTCACCGGTGTCGCAGGCTCGGGCAAGTCGTCGCTCATCCACGGCAACCTGCCGAAGTTCGACGATGTCGTGATCGTCGACCAGTCGCCCATCAAAGGATCGCGGCGCAGCAGCCCCGCGACCTACACCGGCATCCTCGACGCGATCCGCTCGGCCTTCGCCAAAGCCAACGGCGTCAAGCCCGGGCTCTTCAGCGCGAACTCCGAGGGGGCGTGCCCGGCGTGCAAAGGGCTGGGGATCATCATCACGAACCTCGGCTTCACCCAGAGTGTCGAGACCCTGTGCGAGGTGTGCGACGGCTCCGGGTTCAGCGATGAGGTGCTCGAATACCGCCTCGAGGGGCGCAACATCGCCGAAGTGCTCGCCATGTCGGCCGATGAGGCTCTCGAGTTCTTCCCGAAGGGTCCGGCGCACGTCATCCTCGACCGCATGGTCGATGTGGGGCTCGGCTACATCACGCTCGGACAGGCCCTGAACACGCTGTCGGGTGGCGAGCGGCAGCGCCTCAAACTCGCGATCTCGATGGCGAAGAAGGGAGCTGTCTACGTGCTCGACGAGCCCACGACCGGTCTCCACCTCGCCGACGTCGACAACCTGCTCGCGCTGCTCGACCGTCTCGTGGACGCTGGCAACTCCGTCATCGTGATCGAGCACCACCAGGCCGTCATGGCGCACGCCGACTGGGTCATCGACCTCGGCCCCGGCGCCGGTCACGACGGCGGGCGGATCGTCTTCGAGGGCACCCCCGCCGACCTCGTCACCGCCCGCAGCACCCTCACGGGTCAGCACCTCGCCGAATACGTCGGACGCTAGGGGCACTCGCGGGGGCAAGAGGCGCACCCATGCGGTACTGCTCTCCTCTGCCCTCTTCGGACTGCTGCACGTGCGCGGAGTCACCACCGCACCCGGGCACTAAGCACAGGCTCTTTCTGCCAAGAATGCCGTCGCCAAGCAGGCGACGGAAGTCGCCGACGAAACCGCAGAAGACCGACATGTCCTCGTGATAGCCGGCGAAGCCCCCGGTCGGCACAAGTCTTAGGCGGGTCGCCGATGCGATTCCACGCCGCACTTCGCGTCGCGGCTCAGGCGCAGATTTCAGGCGCCATCGCGGATGTCGCGAGCAAATGTCTGGGCCCGCGCACGCAGCGTCTCGATTCGGCGCAGGCGTGCGGCTCTTACATCGAACCCCAGATATGCGGGCGGCACCGGTCGTCGCACGTTCGCCGAGCACTCGAAGCGCTCGCACAGAAGCGTTCCGATGGAGTCTCCGTTGCGACCTGCCTTGCCCGCGCGCTTCGCGCCGAAGAAGACGACCTCGTTGGGCAAGGTGACGTCTTCACACCACGAGCACAGTGCCCGTTCGCGCACGCGCTGCTCGGTTTGGCGCAACAGGATCCCGATGAGCTCGTCTTCCACTGGCACGACGATGAAGCCGGCGAGCGGCTGCTTCGGATCGCGCCAGCCGAAATAGTCCAACCTGTCCCACTCGATCTCAGTAAGCGACGGAACTATCAGACCGTTTCGTTCCCGCAGAGAGGCATTGACGAAGGAAGCGCGGATGTCGTTCTCGGTGAATGCGCGCATGATCTCCTACTCCATAGAAGGGACGAGGGCACTTGCTGGGCCGGCCCAAGGCTAACAGCGTTAGCGGAATCAGGCTAACACTGTTAGGCTCCTGGTCGTCCGACGGGTTGCGGCTTTCGTTGTCGGGCTTACCGCCCGCCAGGCCCTTATGCGCCGGGAGTTCTCCCGGGCGGGGAAGCTCGGGCCGGCCCCAAAATCAATCGGAGGATCATTCATGAGGCACTCAATCGCGGCGCGCCCCATCGCGCTCTTCTTGTTGCTGGCCCTCGGCGGCGCGTGGCTGGTCGCCTCGCCCCTTTGGGTCAGTGGTCAGGGTCTGCGCACACCAGGCGCACCTGTTCTCCTCGTGGCGATGATGTTCATCCCTGCATTCGCCGCGGGCCTCGTGCACCTGACCAATAGGGAGGACCGCCGCTTCCTTGAAATAACTTCCCTCAAACCGCGCCTTCCGTTTCGCAGGTGGGCGCCGTACGCAGTGATTGCTTGGCTGGGGCCAATTGTTGCGACCCTCGGATCGCTCGTTGTGGCTGCAGCGCTGGGAGCGTATCGGTTCGACCTCGAGCACTTCAGCGGCGCTCGCGAGGCGGTCTCCGCCGTCCCAGGGGCGTCCCTGCCGGATGTGCCCATTCAAGCCCTCGTTGCACTGCAGATCGGAGCGATGCTGGTGGCTCCGATCCTCAACGTAATTCCCGCACTCGGCGAGGAGATCGGATGGCGCGGCTTCCTCCAGACGCGGCTCCTTCCGCTGGGACAGTGGCCCGCCATGCTGATCACGGGCGCCGTGTGGGGCCTCTGGCACGCGCCCGTGATCCTGCTCGGCTACAACTACCCGGGACACAACCCAGTCGCCGCACTGGGCCTGATGATGGTCTTCTGCATGCTGCTGTCGGTGCTGCTCGGCTGGCTCACACTCGCTTCCGGAACCGTGTGGACGGCCGCGATCGCGCACGGCTTCATGAACGGCGTCGCCTCTCTCGGAGTGCTGTTGGCCTCCGCCGGTCCTATCGATGCCGCCGTGACGGGGCTGCTAGGAGTGAGCGGCTGGGCGGTAATGATCGCGCTCATCGTCCTGCTGATCCTGCTTCGTCAGCTGCCGGTCGTGGAAGCCGGTGAGCGGAAGCGCCCGCGTCAGGTCGTATCCCCTGACTGAGTTCGACGGATGACTCATGCGGACTTGCTTCGCATCGACGATGCTCCTGGCCGCGCCGACGGTCTGCCGCCACGTCCTCCCGGACGCCCTCGCCGTCGCGTTCCCGCGACCCGCCCGCCTCCGGGCACGCCCCATCCATCCCGCTCGAAACGAGACCACGATGAACACCACCCTCATGCCCGTGCGGTCTCTCGACCGCGTTCAGCAACGCCTGAGCGACCTCCGCTCGCGACCCGAGCGTCTGTCGGCCCTGGACCGGCTGTCGCTGCGCGTCGGCCTGTGGCTCCTGCTGCGCAGTTCCGGCCTCGATCGACGCCCCCGACGCCGGCGACTTCATCCGGATGACCCGTGCAGCGCTCGTCCTAATCGACGATGGCTCACGATGGCCAAACACCACTGGACAAGCTAATACCGTTAGCCTATGATGGCTAACACCGTTAGTCATAGGAGTTCGCGATGCGGCAGATTGAGACCACCACAGTCATCGATGCACCTCCGGACGAAGTCTGGGGCGTACTTATGGACAATGCTCGTTACCCGGAGTGGAACCCGTTCATCACGCGTATGAACGGTCAGATCGCGCTGGGCCAGCGGCTGGACATAGAGGTGCGGCCACCTGGCGGCAAAGGGATGCGGTTCCGCCCTCGGGTCACCGTCCTTGAGGAGGGTCGCGAGCTGCGTTGGTTGGGTTCGGTCGGGGTTCCCGGCATCTTCGACGGGTCGCACGCATTCCGTGTGGAGCACTCGGGCAGAGGGACTTTGTTCATGCACTCGGAGACCTTCACAGGGCTTCTCGTGCCGTTCATGTCCGAGACGCTGAGAAGAACAGAGTCCGGTTTCGAAGTGATGAATCGCGCTCTGCGCGCTCGAGCCGAGGAAAGAGCTTCAGCGGCATGACACGGAAAGAGCAAATTCTCGATGCCGCGTCACGGATTCTTATTGAGCAGGGACATTCAGAGCTTTCCATGCGGAAGCTAGCGGATGTGCTCGGGATCCGCGCGCCCTCCCTCTACAAGCACGTGAGTGGGAAGGATGAGGTCATCGCAGGCCTGCAGGAGCGAGCGCTGCGAAGTCTCGGACAAGCGCTCAGCCGCGCTCAGCCCGGCGTCCGATCCCTCGGCGACGCTTACCGCGGTTGGGCGCTGGCCAACCCGGCCGAGTACAACCTGTTCACTCGCGTCCCGCTGCATCGCGATCTGCTTGCGCCAGGGGCGGAGGAGGCAGCGGCGGAGCCCGTGCTGGCTGCGGTCGCGGGCGATCAAGACCGCGCCCGGGCGTTGTGGGCGCTGGCTCATGGGCTGGTTGATCTGGAGCTCGCCGGCCGCTTCCCGCCGGAGGCCGACATAGACGCCGCTTGGCGCACCGCAGTCGAACTGTTCGAGCAGAGCCAGCCAACACCCGCAAACAACTCATAATCACCCCAGAACTTTGGAGGACCCCAATGACGATCACTGCGCCCACTCGGGCACCTCAAACACGTCCCGTGCCCCTTAGGCGGCTGATCGAGCTTCTGCTGCTTAGGATCAGCCTTTTCGCCGCGTTCCAGGCGGCGATCGCCGCAGCGCTCGCCCTTGAAGGAACCCCTGATGCGTGGGCTGCGTCCGCCGCGTGGTGGCCTCTGACCGCTTCAGCCGCGAACCTCGTCAACCTCGGGATGCTTGCGTACTACCTGCGGCAGGACGGGTCGTCCCTTCGCTCGCTATACCTTCCAAGAAGGGCCACAGTTCGCCGCGATCTGGGCGTCGCGCTGGTCACGCTCGTGCTGGCGGTGCCATTGGCCGCGCTGCCGAACATCGGTTTGGCGACCCTCCTTTTCGGCGACGCGCAAGAGGCTTTAAACATGCTCGTTCAGCCCCTGCCTGTCTGGGCGGCGGTACTGGCAATCCTGTTGTTCCCCCTCACAACCGCGCTGGCTGAGCTGCCCACGTACTACGGATACGTGCAGCCGCGACTGGCTGCGCTGAAAGCGCCCGCATGGACGGTCGTTCTCGTGCCCGCAGTGTTTCACGCCCTCCAGCACGCCACCCTCCCGCTGCTTTTCAACCCCTCCTTCATCCTCTGGCGAGCGGCGATGTTCCTTCCCTTCGCGCTCCTCCTGTCCGTCGTCCTCAGGAAGCGCCCGGGCATCCTCCCCTACCTGCTAATCGTGCACTTCGCGCTCGACATGCAGATGGCGTTGCTCGTCTTGCAGGCATAGCTCCGGCATCCCAGATGCCCGGCGGATTTCCCGCCACGCTCCCCTATCCGATACGTCTTGGAGACGCCATGGATCTACGAATACGCCGCGCGCATCTCCGGCGCCGTCTCACTGACTCGCTCGTTCCAGCCACAGCCATCGGGTAGCGGTCGTGATTACACTCGTCACCCCAAACCTGGCGTTGAAGTTCATGCTTGAACTCGCCGGTGTCGCCGCATACGCGTACACCGCATTCCGTCTCGTCCCGCACCCGGTATGGCGCGTAGTAGCTGCGATACTCGCCCCACTCCTCGTTGTCGTGATCTGGAGTGCGTTCATGGCACCCAACTCCGACACCCGACTTAACGCGCCCTGGCGGGTGATCGCCGAACTAACCGTCTTCCTCGGGGCCGCCGTGCTCCTGTGGCTCGCCGATCTCCGTGTGCCCGCCCTCGTGTATGGAGCAACAGCCGCACTTTGCGAGCTGCTCTCCGTACTGCTAGAGCCAAATCATGGCGGAGGATCGTGACCGGACGTTCGGTGGGCAAGTCCTCCAAGAGCCCGTCACTCCACGGATGAGCAGCTCATCCAGCGGTCCCTCCCGACGTCGCTGCTCGCCGCCTGAGCCGTTGGCGGCGCAACCATCACGGACAGCGGTGAGCGCTACCGACTTCGAACGGGGGATCCCGATCCCTGCCGTCATCCCCACGATGGGTGAAGCGCCCTGGGTTTGATGGAAGCTCGCGCAATTTGATTCCGACGAGCAGTTCGCGGTCGGCTTGGACAGCAGAGAACGC